>WTCC01000053.1 GCA_013138755.1 Gammaproteobacteria bacterium | reverse complement strand
GTGCAGCAACAGCTGGCTGAGTCCCAGGAAAAATTATCGCATTGTTATACGCGTTGGGAAGAGTTGGAATAACGTAGTGCATAGCAATTAACCATTAACAGACGTTCGTGTGTATCGCTTGTAATGGAGAAAACCCTCTATGTCAGGATAGTTGTCGCCTAGATTTTTTTACTTATAATAAATTATGGCGGTAAGGAGACTGATATGAGTTACCCAAAGATCATAAAAGACGCAGCTCTGGAAAAGATGTTTCATACCGATTTATCTTTACGTTACATTTCAGACGAGCTAGGCATTCCACGCGCCACATTACATTGCTGGAAAAAGCAATTCGCCTTGGTAATAAACGACAAGGAAGCCATAAATACACCTGCAGAAAGCTGGTCGCCAGAAGAAAAGTTTGCGGTGGTCTTAGAATCTGCCACTTTAAGTGAAGTTGAGCTTAATACCTATTGCCGTGAAAAAGGTGTCTACCCCGGTCAGATTAAAGCCTGGCGAGAAGCTTGCATCCGCGGTAATCAACCACAAGATAAACAGCTTCGTCGGGAAGGAAACTATCAACATCAGAAACGCAAAATTAATACATTAGAGCGTGAATTAAGGCATAAAGAAAAAGCCTTAGCTGAGATTGCCGCTCTGTTGGTACTGCGAAAAAAGTACGATACCCTCTGGGAGGAATCAGAGGACGATTAAGCACATTGGTTGAGAAGCAATGCGCCATTGCTCTGATTGAGGAGGCCATACAATCTGGTGCACGGCAGAAACAAGCGTGTGATGTACTGGGGTTATCGAGCCGGACTTACCAGCGATGGATTAAGACGGGTGTCGTCAGTGATGGTCGCATTGCAAGCAAACGACCTGTACCCGCAAACAAACTGAGTGAGGATGAGCGCCAACAGATACTGACCGTCTGTAACACACCTGTTTACTCACACTTGCCACCTTACCAGATCGTGCCACGTCTAGCTGATCAAGGTATTTACCTGGCCTCAGAGTCTAGTTTTTACCGTATCCTGAAAGCCAGTAATCAATTAACCCATCGCGGCAATGTAAAAGTTAAAACAAAGAGCAATAAAGTTCGACATTTTACCGCAACCAAACCCAATCAAGTCTGGAGCTGGGATATAACGTACTGCCCAAGTCGAATCATCGGCCAACATTATTACCTTTACATGATTGAAGATATTTATAGCCGCAAGATCGTCGGCTGGGAAGTTCATGACAGGGAAAGTGGTGACAGTGCAGCGACATTAGTCGAACGCAGTGTCTGGTCCGAAAAGTGTGTAAAGAAAAAACTGGTTTTACACTCAGACAATGGTGGCCCGATGAAAAGTATCACGCTAAGAGCTAAAATGCAGGAGCTTGGTGTGGTGAGTTCCTATAGTCGTCCACGGGTCAGCAATGATAATCCTTACTCGGAGTCGTTGTTTAGAACAGTGAAGTATCATCCACGTTGGCCATCGGAGGGCTTTGCAAATTTAAATGATACACGTGTGTGGGTGAAAGAATTTGTCCAGTGGTATAACCACGACCATCGTCACAGCCGTATTAAGTTTGTAACACCACAACAACGACATACCGGTGAAGATATTCAATTACTAAAAAAACGCCATGCTTTATACAGCAAAATGATAAAACAAAATCCGACACGCTGGTCTACGACAACCAGAAACTGGCAACATATACCTGCCGTAGAATTAAACCCTACGCATCATAAAGAAAGAAACGCAGCATGAATCATCTAAGCGACAACTACGTTGACAAACACCGGTATCGGCCAATAACGGACGCTCAGTACAAACAAAAACGGCTCCCGGATGAGCCGCATTTAATTATCTTCGGAGCAGTCGTATTATGCTCCTTTACAATGGCAGTTAGGCAATCCAGCTAACTTACAAGCCAGTTTGCAACCACCCTCTCCAAACAGATCTTCTAGATGCTTCTTAGTGCATGGAGTAGTAGGATTGATTTGTTTGTTAAGCTTTTTAATGACTTCTCTATGATCAGGGGCAATACCATACTCTGACTGATAGTCCCTTAAAAAATTAATAACAAGCCAATGGCGATCCTTTAAAGCCAAACCATGTTCCTTTGCCATTTCTATAGCAAAATCCCCGTTCCATGCATCAAAATTAACCAGATAACCCTTACTATTAAACTCTAAATTTTTACTTTGATTTAACATGACACTCCCCCCACAATTTAGCTGATAACTCAACCCTCCACTAGATACGAATAATATGAACATATAATTATCTTGCTTGTCTTGATTGCAATCAACGAAGAGGAAGAAATATTATAAATATATTAAATAAGTACGGGGATTACGTAATGGTAATTACTAACATGCTCAACAATCGAGGGACGAGAACGAATGACCACTTTGGGTGGCAACAGACACCCCTGTACCTTATCTACAGTGGTTTTTCCCCGCGATGAATACAGGCAATACCAAACGTCATATTGCTGTAGGAGACATCGACCAGTCCGGCAGAGCGAATCATTTCAGCCATCTCCTCCTGTGCTGGAAATTCTCGAATGGATTCGATCAGGTAAGTGTAGGCATCCGGGTGACCCGCAACAGCAGCACCCAGCCGTGGGATAACAATCCGTGACCATGCGTCGTAGAAAGGGCGCAGCCAGGCATAGGGCGTGCTGAATTCAAGACAATAAAAGTGGCCGCCTGGTTTTAATACCCGTG
>WTCC01000344.1 GCA_013138755.1 Gammaproteobacteria bacterium | reverse complement strand
TCCAGGCCACATTGTTAAACGTCGCAACAGCGCTGTTCTGTACCTGTGCCTGATAAGTCAGTACCAGGGTAGTGTTGGCAGGTATATCCAGCGTATTATCGCCATTATCTCGACCCCAGATTAATTGCCCAGGTAACGAACCAGCAGTAGGCAACGATAAAAATCCAGTGTCAGGAATACCACTGATAGTCGGTGTAAAACCAGAAAATAACGCTAGTTCTGCAGGCAGGTTATCAACTACGTTGACATCAAAAGCGGTGGAAGTACCACCATTAGTCATACTGATTACGTATTCAATGATACTGCCACCAATGATTGGGGCGGCGAGTATAGGTGTACCTACTTTGGTAACTACTGTTAAATCCGGTTCAACCACAATCATATTGGCAGTGGTGACACCTGCACCTGGCTTCTGTGAAGCACTGATACCGTTCGTACGGTTATAGGTATACGCTGCAGTGTTATTGAAAGGATCACCGATATTATTACCGGTGGTATTCAACATCTGTACAGTGATTTCAATCACCGCTTGTTGATTGGCGAGGATATCGATACCAGTAACAGTATCTTCGATGACCAGGTTAGTGGCAGTGCCTGTATTGCTGAGCGACCAACCACCACCGTTGACTACAGTTGCACTGATAAAGTTTAAATCTGCGCCGGATACACTCAGGTCATCCAGAATACGTACGTCATATAGCGGCACTAAACTCGGATCCTCGGGAACCGTAATAGTATAAGTAAATCGTTCACCGATAGTGACACTCGCCGAAGCGGGATTCACTTTTAACAGAGGACCGGGCGACTGAATTAATACCACCGTAGGTTCACCCGGGTTAGGCGGAGTCACGATACCACCAGCTGGGTCATCACTAAGCGCATTCACCGTAAGCGAGGCAAGATCAGCCTGATTAGAAACCAGATCACCATTAACCAAAGTAGGCAATAGCGTTATATCAAACTCGAAAACAAACTCATTACCGACTGGCAGATTCAGATCAGCAGCACCTAACCCATCGATGTTCAATTGACCAGTAATATTGCTGTATACAAACTCAGCGTTCGCAGGCAGGTTAACCATATTAAATGAGGTCAGATCAAATCTGGCAAGGTCAAGCTGATCAAAAACTGTAATTGCGGTAAAGTTTTGATCAACATTAAACAGACGCACTCTATAACGTAAGGTGTCACCCGGTGCAGCAGTGGCGGTTGGATTAGCCCCCGTGGTCAGGTTCTCTACTGTCTTATGAAAAACATAACCCGACAATGTTGTGGTTATGGTGTAACTATCCTCGTGATCCACAATCCCCGGTGTACCATCAGCACTAAGTGTTCTGCTATAAGCGCGAGGGTTGAAACTACTATCAGCTCCGAACCATTCAGTAGCGCCTGCAACATTGATTAACACTGCACCTTCAGCCGTAGTGTCGAAGTCGAGTTCAGACGTATAGACAATGATCAATCGTTGAGTGGGACCAATAACTGTTCTGTCTGTCAGCATTGTAAGTTCAAGCTGACAGCGTGTAGCAGGTGGTCCTGTGCTGGAATCTCTATAAGTAGCCGTAAAATCCAAACCCTGAATCAACTGAACAGAGACTGGTGTTGTCCCATCGGCTTCAAAAATCCTGGCACTTATGCCCGGTATGGTCGGGTCAAAATCACACATACCGGCAGTAGCGCCGTCCGGTAACTGATCGAGGATAGTGACATTCCATGCATCACTGCCGCCGTTGTTCTGTACGTCTATAGTGAAGTCTGCCTGAGTTCCAAGGTTCAGAACCGACTCATTACTGGTCTTGGTAACCACGAGATCAGGCTCGGCGATAGTCAGCGGTTGAGTAACGCCCCATTCACCCGGCAATGGTTCAAAAAGCTGTCCATCAATAAATCTTGAAAAAGACCATTTAGCTGTATTGATAAACGTATTACCTGCAACATTTGCCGCGGTATCATTAAGAACCACCGTCACTTCGACGATGATCTGATCACCCGCCGTGATATCCGGCAGGGTGAAATCAAGATTATTACCACCGATATTGTTAATCGGTACCGGAGTATTAGTACCTTCTTGGTAAGCGATTACATTGAGAAGTGTTAGATCTGCGCCCGTTCCTGCCAGTGAAAGATCATCCGTAACGCGAATATTACCGATGTCATTAACCGAGCCATCGGTGACTATCCCACCTGTCGCTGGGTCAAACAAGACCGGGATTATCATCGTGTAGGTAAAAGGTACGCCGATAGTTGCAGTCGTCTGACCAACAGGGTTCTGCTTATCGATTTTTTCGACCGGGATTAAAATATTCTGACAGCTTGCCTTTAGTGTCGTATCTGAATTATTGGTAAACCAGATTTTGTGATCAGCAACCGTGTTACACGACATCTGACCGACAAATAAAACATTATCAAAAATAACAAGATAAGGGGTAGGATCATTATTATCGAAAGTAAAATTGGTGTTTAAACCATTTGGATAGTTTTGTATCCGACAATTTATATCGATTTTTATGTTGGCTGGTGGGACCGAGGTAACATCGCCATCAAGCAACCCACCAGGAAGAGAGGAACATGGAAATTGTTCCGCTTGTGCTGGAGGAGTAACACCCAGCATTAATACAAAAAATAATAGAAATAAGAAACCGTACTTTAAAAAATTTTCATTCTCTACTGCAGATGTATGGCGACAAGAGCCGTTTTTATTATCAAGAGCAATATCAGTCATCCTTGTCCTTCTCGAAGACCACAGACAAGCGCTGCCCGCAGATATCTTTTTTGCGAGCAGTTTATATAGAACTTTTAATTTGTAGGAATCGTCAAACAACAGCCAACTCTCATGGCAGTATAAATATTATATGTTTGATCCCATTTGGACGATAAGCACGACGATGTTTGTCGTTTTTCGATAATCATTACTATCGCCAGCGCTTACATAGACACAAGTATAGTATTTAACTTTGTTAAATCAGCGAAAACGTCAAATTATCGACAAACTCATGCATTTATTTTTATAAAACAATATCTCAAAGAGATGAGCATAACTCTTTGATTATATTAATATAAATAATATTCAATCATTAAAAAAGTTAAGCCATTCTCACTAACACAATATTGTGTTAGTGAGAATGGCAATATTTCAACAATATTTTTTCCGGCTACTCTAAAACGAGTAGGCAGCATAGACTTTTTTACGATAGATTCTTCAAATTAAGACGCTGGCAAGAAATCGATAGGATAAAGAATGGTGATAGTAGGTACACCTTCTTTTTCACCGAAGTTAAACTTCTTCACTCTGGCCGCGATATTCTTATCGAGTGCTGGTGAATCCATATCACTAGAATCAACCGAACTCGCAGAAACGCTACCATCAGGTTTAATCGTTATGCGCAACACCATCTTACCTTGCAGTGTTGGATTCTTACGTAATTCACGATTGTATATCCTATACAATGCTGCTTTATAACGATCAAATACAATCTGTATTTCTTCGTCAGTACGTGAAGGTCCTGGACCACCGCTAAGTGGGCTCTCCTCTCCTGCAAAATCGGTTCCAATCGAACTTTCGACACGAGAGAATTCAACACCGCCTATGCTATCGCCACTACCACCGACATTACGACTTAAGGATGCAGTATTAATACCGCCACTGCTAGTACCGACATTAGAAGTAATCAGAGAACGTGTTGTTTTCTTCGCCTTACTGCCTTTACCACTCACTTTTGCAGAAGCGCCTAACTTAGCGTCAGCACTATCATCGATAAGGTCGGCGAAGTCATCTTTGAATGCCATCAAGCCAGCTTTTTCTGCCTTCTTACGAGACTTCTTAGCTTTTTCTGGGACAGGTTTATTATCCTTTTTAACCTTTTCTTTTTCAGGCTTTTTCTCTTCAACTTTTTCCTGCTGCGGTGGTGGCGGTGGTTTCTGTTTAGGCACCATCAACTTAGCCAGACGCTCAGGAACTTTCACTACTTCTACACGATCAGGTATTGGGATATCCCATAATGGAATTAAAACACCTAATAACATAGAGAAAAATAGAACGATCAATAATATTTTTCTGAATTTTTTCTGGTCTTTACTGTTTTGATTCCATGGTAACGCCAACTCACGGAAAGGTTGCTCAACCATTTCGCGTTCGATGATAAATTCTTCTAACAACTCTTCTTCGAGTTCTAGCAACGCAACGGTGTCTTCGTTTAATACATTGATCTTTGCCGTTAAACTTTCAACCGTTTCTTCACTGTCCTGTTGCTGACTCTGTAATTCAGCAACTCGAGAATCATAATTTGTAACCAGATTATGAATTCGTTGCTGCTCACGCTTAGCCGTTTCAGGATTATAGTCAGCACCCCAGAATAGATCACCGCCACCAATCTTCTCCAGTTTTGCTAGCTGATCATTGACCTCACTCAATATAGTGAATCGATCACGCACTTTATTAAGATCTTTTAACTCATCAGAAACACCGACGTCTTCACCTTTTAAAGTATCCAGACGGCTGTAGGCCTCATCAATCTTACGATTAATTTCTTCCTGTTGTTTTGAGATGTCATCTATCACGTAATACGTCCGCTAACTTTTACTTTTTGCTTTCTGAACAACGGCTAGAGAAATTCTCCCATAACCCGCACTGGCGCAACTCGCCATCACTTTCTTCATCAGATGAAAAGGCACAGTGCGATGAGCTAATACTGTTACTTCCTGGCTTTCTGATACAACCTTAGTGTTGATACCGATAACTTTTTTCTTCTGCAGTTCAAGTCTGTCTTTTATCTCAGTGATAAGAGGGTTTTTACTATCAATAACTTCCTGAGTGCTAATGACCGGTTCACCCTGCACTAAGATCTGTGTTGGCGTGATCATCACGATAACCGTTTCGCGCGCTTTAGTTTCTATCGCAGAGTCGGGAAGTTTAATATTCTTAGGTGGCTCCATTACATCACTAGATGATGAATTAACCAGCAAGAAAAATACCAGGATGGTAAATACATCCATCAATGAAACCAGGCTCAAGCCACCTGTTGCTGAACTTTTTTTATTAGCACGCTCCATGCGTTTTATACGTCGGTTCTGTTTCATGGTGCATCCCCTATCGAAATATCAGGGAAAAGAACAACCTGCTGTAACACATCAGCTTCACCTTCACCGCCGGGCTGGCGAACAAATGTTGAACGTACTGCATCCATTACTCTGATCAATACACGATATTCGATATCAGACTCCATCAGCACGAGAGCATCCGTTTTATCCGGGTATTGATTTTTTATCCTGGTGAGATATTTTGCTAACAGCTTAAGATCGTAGAGCTTGCTAGTATCTAGCTCTTCACCTGAGTCATCATTGTCTACTACAGCGACAACATCTTCTGCTTTAAGCAGAGGAAATCTCGCGAGTACCTGTTTACCATTGCTGATTTCCAAACCTTTCTGTCTAACGATAACCTCGATCGACAACTGTTGTTTATCAGCTGCGCTGGTACCGCCACTAGGTAAGTTTAATTCCATGATAGTCACGCGTGAAAAAACCGCAGTAATCAGCAGGAACGGGACAAGCACAACCATCAGGTTAAGGAAGGTCGTGATATTTAATTCAGGCGGTTCCTTCTGGAGCCGTCTATAGTGATGTCTTCTTCTAGCCATTTTGGGCAGCCAGTGCCGCTTGACGTTTAGCGAAATCTGTAATCAGATTCAGTGTTTTTACTGAAGCCATCTCTAGACTATCGATGATCTCACTTGTTTTTGAAGAAAGCATCGCATGAGTAATCAATAAAGGAATCGCAGCCATCAGACCAAAAGCGGTAGTATTCATCGCGACTGAGATACTTGCTGACAATAGATCCGCCTTTTCAGCAGGGTCAGCATTAGCAACAGCAGTAAACGCTTCGATCAGACCCATAATCGTACCTAGTAGACCTAATAGCGTACAGATATTAGCGAATAGTGCGATATAAGGCGTACGCTTTTCCAGGGTAGGTATGATTTCCATCATACTTTCTTCCATAGCAATCTCGATGTCATCACGACGGCGCACAGAACCCTGTCTTGCCAGACCCATACTTAACAGATTAGCTATCGTTGATTCATTACCAGAGACTGATTTACGTGCGTTATCAAAATCACCTTTATCAAGCATTGGATGCACTTTATCCCAAACAGATTTATTCACTTTGCCTATGCCCGAAAGTTTTCGGTATCGTTCGACACAAATGGCTACACCAAAAGCAAATACAATTAATATCGGGTACATGAAAGTACCCCCGGTCTGGAAAAACTGCACAATATTCTGGATCGTATCCATCATGTACTCCTCATCTTTAGAATTGCTGCTCAACGCAGCTTTTTAGTAATAATTTTTTATTGAATTTTCGTGCTGTGGCTCAATTCATAATAATCAAGCTCGCGTAAGAACACTTCTTTGTCTACAGGTCTCATACTGTCGTCCAGCAAACCCGAATTCAGGCTCGTGGCCACCCCAACCTCTGAATTCTGCCATGGCACAATATAGAGAGACTTAGGAGCTTCCTTGTTTCCGATAATTGATATCCCTGACAATTCTTTTACTTCAGAATCGACCTTATTATCTCCAGCGATAGCGACTGTCTGTAACAGTAACCACACTAAAACTATATGGAGTATAGCTTTAATTGTCATAATTTCATCACCTGCGCATATCTTTAAATATTAATTAATATCAACAGATTGCATGCTTTTCATGTAACGGTTAAAAATATTTGTCTAAATCCTAACGGCTCTGACGACGTTCAACATCAGCTACCCATATAGCCACTTCTTTATCACCAGGGACTAACTCGAGATAGTCCTGAAATTGTTCGAGCGCACATTTGTAGTCATGTAGATACAGATCACATAAGACACCTAGATTTCTTTTCGCCGGCAGGTATTCGGAATGTTCTTTTATCGCATTCTGATACGCAGTACGCGCAGCATTAAATTTTCCAGCTTTACGGTAGAGTAATCCCAGCTCATTATTCGCTACTGGATGACCGATATCTAACTTGAGAGCACTGATAAGATTTTCTTCAGCTTTTTCTTTGTCACCTAATTTACTGTATGCCATCGCAACATTAACGTAAGGGGCTGGTAATCTCTGTTCACGTGCTATGACGGATTCAAAAACTGTGATCGCTTGTTGGTATTGCTCTTGATTCAATAACGCCACAGCTTTGGTAAAATCGGCTTCGATATCAGCGTCGACATTGACATGTTCAATCTTTTTGTTAAAGACTCCGTTCTCAGCTTCATGTTTTACTTCGCCACCCGCACAAGAAAATAAAACTGCAGTCAAAGCGATTATCATAGTTCTATAAAATAAACACATCACTGTTTATCTCCCAATTCTACATTTGTTGAATTATCATCTTCTGCCTGAACTGTTTTCTCTACTTTTGTTTCATTGGTAACTTCGCTTGCAACGACGTTCTGTTCAAGCGTTACTGTTTCATCTAATACTTCTTCATCAACAGGAGTAGCTGCTTCGACAGAACTATCCGTATTTTTTTCATCTGATGATTCTTCTTTTACAGGATCAACGCTAGCTATTTCTTTCTTAGTGAACTCACCAGGCTGTATCAATACTAGAACCGTACTACTCTGTTCCGTCTTCGCGTATCTAGCAGGTAACAGTACTGCTAATTTTGTTATGCTCTTATCTATCCATTTGTTATAGATACCAACATCGAGTAGCTCCATATTCTTCTCATGTACACTTATCGCCTTTTCTTCAAAAGGGTAAGCCTGATCTTCAATAACCAACTCATACTCTTCCAGTTCATCTGCAGACAAATTAGTCGGCCTCTCTGACTCCATCAATGCCACGTTAAATTCAAAGTATATCTCAGCGATATAATAGGTCGCTGCTGCAGTGACTTCCCCTACCTGGTAATCCACCAATTTACTATAAGTATCAATTGCGCTACGCATACGCTGTTTCTTTTTCTTCAGATTCTTCTTAAACGGCTTAACCAATGCGATCTTTTTAAATGCATCGAGTTTTGGTTTAGCCAGTATCAGTGACGCATTAGCCGCGAGGAATTTAGTACGATCTGTTCTACCTTTACCAGCAACTGCATCACCTGCAACAATCTGTTTTAATTGATAAACATATTGCTTGTTCTTGCCTTGCTCTAGATAGATATCTGCCATTTTCTGGCGCGATTCGATAGCACCCTCGATCGGTGTCGGGAAGTAATCAACCATTTTGGTATATACAGATAAGGCTTTGTTTTTCTCGTCTACCTTTACATACAGTTCAGCTGCTTCGGTTAATGCCTCACGTCGTAGCGAATTATCCTTTGGATTTTCTTTTTCGATACGCTCGAACTCGACAGCAGATTTCAGATATTCGCCATTTTCTTTATAGACAACGGCTAATTTTTTCGTGATATCTTTTTGCAGATCGTTCTTAGGATAAAGCTTTCTGAAACCTTCGAGCACGCTCGCTACTGCGCCCCATTCTTTCAACAACATCAATGAAGCCGCCGCATCATATTCAGCCGTAGGGCGTATCTTTGAGTTTGGTGCAACTTCAGCGACACGTAAGAAATGCATTGAAGCTAATTTATGATCCCCCAGTACCCTGGCTTGCTCACCCTGTTTATAAACAGACGCTGCAAGGTTTTCTGTTAACGACGCATAACTTTTATCTTTCTTATCGGTTAGCGACAAAGTTGTAGAGTAAGCATCTTCCGCATCTTTGTAGTTGGCAAGGTCAAAAGAAGCATGCGCTACTACCATCCACGCTGAGCGCAATAATTTTTTATCAGCATTCGGATAAACCTTAATCGCACGTCTACCATAGGAAATCGCTTGCTCGTAATCTTCAAGTGCATACAGGTCATCAACTGCAGCCACCAGAACGACAGCCGCATGCTTATGCGTAGGAAAATAGTCAGAAAACTTTAATGAGCTACGAATAATCTCACGCTTTACGATACTACGTTGCGACTGACTAACAACTTTTAAATGCTCCCGATAAGAATAAACCGCTGCATAACCAGCACCGGCTGAATCAGCATGAGTTAGATAATTATAGGCAGTTCGTTCATATTCATTAGCAGCAGCAAGATAATCTTTATTCTCCAACAATAGACCAGCAAGTTGATTATTAAGCGTCGGTGCCTGTTTCTCTTCAGGGAAAGACTCTAAGTATTGACGATACCATGCAATGGCTTCTTGATAATTTTCTTCTTTTTGCTTATATAAACGCTTGTCCTGATAAAGCGCGTGATAATGATTAGCCAGGTCGATCAGGTTAGATTTTAAGAACCCTAATACGGTTGGATGTTCATTTATATCAAAGAACGTCCAGTAGTTTGATTGCAGGCTATACGTATTTGAGAATTCTTTTTTTGCATCGACGACTAATTTCGGGAAGCCCCCTTTTTTATATATCTCGATAACTCGTATATTAAAATATGGCGACTCTTTAGAAACCGGATTACGATCAACATAGGCCTGATACGATAGCGCAGAATCTGAGTAACGACGCTTGGTTAAATAATATTCACCAAGATGACTATAGATACTCGCTTCATAATATCGATGACCATGCTTATCAAAATATTCAACGACTGACTCAGCGCCACCGAGGTATGAAAAACTTAAACTGATAACGCGGTAAGTGTCATCGATTCGTTTTTTCTCAATTTTATTTTTTACATTATCCAGCTCATAACCATTAGCAATCTTATAATCAAGCATCGCTATATAATCTTGTAACGCTTCCTCATACATATCCTGTTTGAAATATGCCCAACCTTGCTTATACAATGCCAGCTCATAGAACTCAGACGCCTCTCCTGAATTAATAATATACTGGTATGACTCTTCCGCATCGAGATATCTCTTGCGAGTAAAGAAATATTCTGCGCGACGGAAATAAGCTTCTCCGATATGCCGTGATAGTGGGTACTGTTTTATTAATTGCTCAAGTGATTTCATTGCGATATCCACCTCGCCTATCTCTTCATAAGCACGCGACAACTGATAAAGCACCTGGTCATTACGTTCGAACAGAGGATATTTCTTTAACAAACCTTTATATAGTTCTATCGCTTCTTTTGCGCCTGCTTCCTGCAGATCAATTGCGTCTTGTCCCGATTTATCGTCTGGTGAAATTATTTTTGTCTTTTTAGATTTTCCTAGATCAATCTTTTTACCAGCACGCGCACTGAATACTTTTTCACCTTCACTTATGTCTGCAATTGGGCTATCTGTCGCCGCAACACTTGCTTTATCTTTATTCGCAGTGATTGGGACAAAACTTGTGTCTGGAGTTTTAATATCCGTTGCTTGCGATGCGCTGTCTGCTACCGGTGTTAAACCATCATTATTTGATGGGGGTAACTCACCACCTACATTATTTTTATCTGCAACTACTGGCGACTCTTCATGCAGGTCCTTTGCTATATAATCTTTCTGTATCTTCAAATCAGCTACACGACGTAACGCTTCCGGTGTCAGCTCAGACTCTGGCGTTTCATCTAAATACTTTTGATAACTTGCGAGTGCTTTTTCTAAACTTCCATCGACCTTCTCTTCCTTCACTTCAAATTTTATGTCATCCAGGCTGGCCAATGTTCCTTCATTGTTTGTCATCGCACAGGACACCACCAGCGACGACGTCGCAGCAAGAATTATTGACTTAAGTAAAATAGATTTCATCAGATTAACGACTCATCAACTTTTCTTTGAATGATGCCTGTTTACCATATTCTTCATCGATGACGGCTGATTCTACTGGCACATCTAAATCTTCACTTTTCTGTTCTGTTTCGAGTCCTTCAACAGAATCGCCTGTCTCTACTTTACCTTTCTTATCCTCGTGTAATTTATTTTGCTGTTTAATCTCTTCGTCAACTTCTGCTTTAGTTGCGCGGTCATAACTTTCAGCCAAAGCAAAACGGGCTTTTATCTGATATTCTTCAAGGCGTTTTCTACGACGATCTAATTCATTGATAGCCATTGTTTCTAACAGCCTACCCTGCTTGGCTATAACACCTTTAAGTGTTCTCTGTGCAGCGAACAGACGTGTTCTTAATTGTCTGATCGGAATAAGATAACCCTCATAACTCTGAGTTGCTGCCTGTCTAGTACGAATAAAAGAATGATGCCTTACTTTAAGTTGCTGGATAATGTCATCTAAAGAAATGAGATGATTATATGCATCTGTCAACCTCTGATCATACTCACTGACGACGCGCCATGACAGAATACCGCGTAAACGTTTAATTCTCAGCATGGCCTCTTCGCTCGGCTCACCGCTAACTGTAGATAGTCTTTCTTCCAGTTTATCGATACTTTCCATTGCCTGACGTTCATTAGCTGTAGCCAAATATTCTGGACGCGGAGAGATCAACATGTTTTTTAATTTTTTAGCTAAGTTATCTCTCTGCCCGATACGCAACTTTATTCTTGCATCAATCTTTTTAAATTTTTCTTCAACAACAGGTAATATTGGCTCTTGATAGACACGTCTGATCTCGATCATCTCTTCATAGACTCTTAGATCTGCCAGCCACTTATCAATATGGTGACGTAATTCAGCCAGGTCTTTATAGTTGTTATATGAGCCTTGGAAATCATGAGACGCCATCAATTCTAGTATGTAATGAGTCTCTGGTGAATCAGGAAGTTTACGTAAATTGACTACCCAGTTTTTATCTTTATCAGCATTTTCATCAAGCAATGCAGTAAGGAATTTGTTGGTACGAATCGATTTTATAGAATCATCTAAACTGATCAGCTCACGTGCAAAAACGTCCATAGCGTGATCATAAAGATTCGCAGCCTTACCGTAGGCTTTCAACTTACTATAAGCGTACGGCACGGCCATCAATACTTCCTGCACAGAATTATTAGTCTCTGTACGTTCATGCAATATTGACCACGGTACCAATGCACGATCAAAACGATCCTGTGCAACAGCAACCCACCCCAGACCCAGCAATGCTTTATTGGAATATGGCCCATCGAGACGGACACGTTCGAAGTACACTTTTGCCTGCTTAGCGTTACCGTCATCAACTGCGCGATATGCCAGTTTTAAATTAGTCTTATCTTTCAGTGCCAACAATCCACTATCATTCGTTTCCAGACGCCCTAACTCATCAAGCACTACGACTGCTTCTTTATCTTTACCCACCTGTACTAGTGCGATACCCAAGTTGTATAAAACATAACCTTTCAGTGTCTCTTCTTTTCTTAATGTCTGTAACAGATCGACTGCCCGAGTAAATTGCCCAGTATCAATACTGGCTAGCGCACGGAGATATGCAACGTCAGTCTTAAACGTTTCTGTTTCTTTGCCACGCAGGACATCGAGAGAATATTTTTTTTCGTAGCGTGATCTATCAGGCTCTTCCTTGATTAGATCCAATGCATATAATGTACTTTGCGCATCGTTCTTTTTATAGAAAACTCTCGCCGGTGCGAATGCAGCCTGGTTACGGGTCGGCAGATCTATACCATTTCCAAGCACGGCTTGTATCGCTTTGGCAGCACGCTGACTCATACGATACTGTAATTCCATATCGCCAACTGAAAACTCGGCCTGCCCTAGATGCATATGTAAAGAATCTAGATCCGCCTCATCTAAGTTATGATATTGAGACAGTTCAGAATCAAGTCTTGCTAGTGCATCAAATGGCAGATCCTGATAGGCGTAATAAAGTACTTCACCGAAATACAGATCACGTAGTTCAACGTCTTTTAAACCGCTCGACGCAGTCGCAGATAAGCTGCATAAAAATGCAGATAATAAAATTATGAATCGAAGAAACATGCTTACCAGTCTTTGAATGAGACCGTTTGATCAGAGGCATTGCTACCGGTAATCTGTATCTCTACAAATTTGGGGCCAACAGCTTTAGTTACCGTATAGCCCGCACTACCTTGATAGGCATCATTAGACTTCGAGCGACCAATAAAACTAGCCACCATCTGATGGTCACCCGTTTTAATATTGCCAGTATATATGCGCTGAACACCACCTGCCCGCAGTGCTTCGATTTCTTTGAATGTGTACAGATGCTGTGCAACTACTTTGCTATCCACTGTAATCTGCATCGAATCAAGCACGAAGTCTTTATCGCCAGAAAGTGAAACAAAAAGTGAAACCTGCGTATTGGAGGGAAATAATAATTTCTCTTCGAGCAGTGTCAGTTCAGATGTTAATGCCAGCACATCCTTTTTAATATCTTGAACCTGCTCGTCCAGACCTTTTATCTGTTCCTTGGTCACCTCGTTTGCATGTACTGAAGTTGACAACAATCCCAGCAAAAACACGATGCAAACAAATGTTTGTGCCAATAATCTAATAGACATAACGCTACTCTGTTATTCGTTAACTAATTTATTATTTGGCTCAATTGTGACTAAGTATATAAAAGTATCTGAAAAAGTCTGTGAAAAG
>WTCC01000166.1 GCA_013138755.1 Gammaproteobacteria bacterium | reverse complement strand
GCGTACGTTCAACTTCTATGCGCTCAAAGACTTCTATCTGATCGCCAACTTTTACTTCGTAATTTTTGACACCGATACCACATTCTGTACCACTGTTAACTTCTTTCACCTCGTCTTTAAAGCGACGTAATGATTCAAGTTCACCTTCAAAAATAACCACGTTGTCACGCAGCACACGAATCGGCAAATCTTTTTTAACAAAACCCTCGGTAACCAGTACGCCAGCCACCTGTCCAAAGACCGGAGATTTAAATACTTCCTGGACTTTGGCCATGCCAACGATCTGCTCACGGAATTCTGCTTTAAGCATACCGGTCAATGCTTTTTCTACTTCATCAATCAATTCGTAAATAATGCTGTAATAATTTAGTTCGACACCACGCTCAGAAGCTGCACGACGTGCTGCAGCATCTGCACGCACATTAAAACCAATAACAATAGCATCAGATGCCGCCGCTAAACTTATGTCGGTCTCATTAATGCCACCGACACCCGAGCTGATGATGCGCACATCCACCTCATCGTTATCAGCTGCTAACTTATTTAGTGAGTCGCTGATCGCATGCAAGGTGCCCTGCACATCAGCTTTTAATAACACATTCAGCTTCTTAACTTCACCTGATGCCATCTGATCAAACATGGATTCGAGTTTATTCGCTTGCTGTGAAGCAAGACGCATATCACGTGCTTTATGCTGTCGACTCTGTGAGACTTCACGCGCTGTTTTCTCATCGGATAAGACCTGCATCTCGTCGCCAGCATTCGGTGTATTAGATAGACCGATGACTACTGCCGGCATCGAAGGAGTCGCTGTTTCAATAGCGTTACCGAACTCATCAAATAGAGCTCTAACGCGACCAAAATCTTCACCAGCAAGCATGATGTCGCCTTTCTTAAGCGTACCTTCTTGTACCAATACGGTTGCAGTAACACCGCGGCCTTTATCCAATGCAGCTTCCAGAACGACACCTTTGGCCAAACCTTCAGGCGTCGCCTGTAGTTCCATTAGCTCTGCCTGCAATAAAATTGCATCCAGCAATGCTTCTACACCATCACCGGTCAGCGCCGAAACATTAACAAATATATTTTCACCACCCCACTCTTCAGGGATGATCTCATGACCACCTAATTCAGTTTTTACGCGATCAGGATCAGCACCTTCTTTATCCATCTTATTAACAGCGATGATGATAGGTACTTCAGCAGCTTTAGCATGTTGCACCGCTTCGATCGTCTGTGGCATAACGCCATCATCAGCAGCGACAACGATAATGACGATATCCGTAGCATTAGCACCACGTTCACGCATGGCTGTAAATGCTGCATGTCCTGGTGTATCTAAAAAGGTAATAACACCTTTATCCGTTTCTACGTGATAAGCACCGATGTGTTGCGTAATACCACCAGCCTCGCCAGCAGCAATTTTTGATTCGCGAATATAATCAAGCAATGACGTCTTACCGTGATCAACATGACCCATAATGGTAACGACCGGAGGACGTGACTCAAATTTTAAGCCGCTCGTATCACGGGCAAGCAATACATTTTCGTAATCGTCTTCATTAACAACGATAGGATTATGCCCCAACTCTTCGATCACCAATACAGCCGTGTCCTGATCGATGACCTGGTTGATGGTTGCCATAACACCCATCTGCATCAATGTCTTAATCAACTCTCCGGCTTTCATCGACATGCGTTTTGCAAGCTCATCAACCGTGATTGTATCCGGCACCGTCACATCATGAGTGATGGCATCTACAGGCACTTCAAAACCATGTTTAGCATCAGCTGCACTGGCCGTTCTTCTTGCCACTTTGCCTTTTCTCTTATGACGTTTGCCGCTTTTTCCAGAGCTGACATGTAGTTCTTTACGACCGTATAAAGTACTTTTGTTCTTATGCTCGGTTTTATGTTTCTTAGGTGTTTTCTGCTCACGCGCCTGCTGTGCTTGCAACTCTTCAGGAGTCAGCACTTTTTCTTTCGTTTCAGCTGCAGCAGTTTTTTCTGGCTTGGCTGCAGATTGCTGCTCTGCTTCTGCTTTTATGCTGGCCAGACGTGCATCTTCGGTCTGCTGATCCAGCTCACGTTTTTCTGCACGTTCACGCTTTAACTCACGCTCCTGTTCTCGAGCTGTTTCACGAAGCGCCTGATCAGCACGAAGCTTCTCTAGCTCGGACATTTCAGCTGGCGCTTCTTGAGGTGTCTCTACTGTGGTAGATTCCACCACTTCCTGTACCACCGGGCGTGTGATCGTACGTTTACGACGAACCTCGATAGTTGGCCCGCCTCTGCCGCCAGAGGCTTTAACTGCACTGACAGTCTTACGTTTTAATGCTATTTTTTTAGGCTTACTTTCCGATTCAACATCACTGTCCTTGCCATGCTGACCTCTTAAAAAACCTAACAAAGTCATCTTGTCTGTATCAGATATCAATGAATCCGGCTTGTCTAAAGTCAGACCCGCATCTTTGATTTGTTCAAGCAAACGATCGACCGATGTACCGACGACACCTGCAAGTTGTTTTACTGTTACTTCAGCCATAAATTATCTCAGTGATTATCTTTCAGTCGTATTATTATTTTTTACGCTTCTGCTTCTGTTTCTGTTTCTGCTTCTTCAGCAAACCATGGTGCACGTGCAGTCATGATTAATTCAGCTGCACGTTTTTCATCCATGCCTTCGATTTCCATCAGTTCGTCAACAGCCAGCTCTGCCAAATCTTCCATCGCACAGACACCTTTTAACGCTAGAGCATTTGCAAGTTCGATATCCATGCCATCCATCGTCAATAAATCTTCCTGAGGTTTATTTTCTTCCAGCACTTCTTCTGTCATTATCGCTTGCGTCAATAGATAGTCACTTGCACGATTTCGCAGCTCGGCAACAATATCTTCATCAAATTCTTCGATGTTTAGTAACTCAGCCTCTGGAACGTAGGCAACTTCTTCGATAGTTGAGAAACCTTCAGCCACTAAAATTTCGGCCACTTCAGCATCAACATCCAGAAGGTCGGTAAATACTTCAAGATATTTAGCGCCCTCTTCAGCTGTTTTTGCTTCCGCTTCCTGCTCGGTCATCACATTCAATACCCAACCAGTTAGTTCACTGGCAAGGCGGATATTCTGACCACCACGACCGATAGCCATAGCAAGTTTTTCTTCGTCGACTGCAATATTCATACTGTTGGCTTCTTCATCTACCGATAGAGAAAGCACTTCAGCTGGTGACATCGCATTAATGACGAACTGTGCCGCATCATCATTCCATAAAATAATATCGACACGCTCGCCGCCAATCTCATTAGAGACAGACTGCACTCGTGAACCACGCATACCAACACATGCACCAACCGGGTCGATACGAGCATCAAGCGCTCTCACCGAAATCTTTGCACGTGAACCAGGGTCACGAGCGCCACCTAGAATCTCGATCATGCCCTGATCGACTTCAGGCACTTCCAGCTTGAATAATTCAACTAGAAATTCCGGCGCAGTACGACTGATAAATAATTGCGGACCGCGTGTTTCAGATCGAACTTCTTTTAAATAACCACGAAGACGATCACCAGGGCGCACTGCTTCACGAGGTATCATCTCTGACTTAGGAATAAAACCTTCTACACCACTGCCTAGATCAAGATGTACATTGCCACGCTCCACACGTTTCACTGTACCCATAACCAATTCGCCTTCACGACCTGAATAGGCTTCAACGACACGTTCGCGTTCAGCTTCACGTACTTTCTGAACGATTACCTGCTTTGCTGTCTGCGCGGCGATACGGCCGAATTCTACCGAATCGATCTGCTCTTCGACATAAGCACCAACTTCTATCTCAGGCTCATCGATCTGCGCTGCTTCAAGCGTAATCTCACCAAGAGGGTTTTCCATCGGCGTTTCAGAATCGATTACTAACCAGCGACGGAAAGTATCATATTCGCCTGTCTCACGGTCGATGCTTACACGCACTTCGATATCTCTACCATTTTTCTTACGCGTAGCGGTAGCAAGAGCTGCCTCGATGGCCTCAAATATAATCTCTTTTTCAACACCTTTCTCGTTAGAAACGGCATCTGCAACGTAGAGAATTTCCTTGCTCATGATTTAAACCCTCATCAATAACTATTTAACTAAATTTATTAAAGAATAATATTTTAATTATTTCTTCTTCACGGAAAACTCAGGAACGATACGCGCCTTCTCGATTACGCCCATCGGTATACTAAGTTCTTCTGTATCTGTTTCTATAACCACTGTTTCTTCGCTAGCTTCTAACAGTCGTCCTGTAAAATTACGCTGTCCTTCCAATGGCATTGCTGTTTTTAACTTTATCAATGAACCAACAAATCGCTGGAAATCTTTTAAGCGACGCAGCGGTCTATCAGAACCAGGCGATGAAACTTCCAGGTTAAACTGACCGCTGATGGGGTCCTCAACATCAATAAAAGCACTGACCTGACGACTCACACTGGAGCAATCATCGACATTAATACCACCTTCCTTATCGATATAGAGTCGTAACACACCATGTTTAGGATTAGGAAAATGCTCAATCTCAACCAGGTCATATCCCATGCCACTGATGATTGGCTCAAATAATTCCCACAAATGTGTTTGATCTCTTCTCATACCACTCGTTTGTGCGACCACTAATAAAT
>WTCC01000238.1 GCA_013138755.1 Gammaproteobacteria bacterium | reverse complement strand
ACTGTTGAACTAAACCGCTACGCGGTAGCTTTTTAAACCCGCACTCATCCTTTCCTTTCACCACTAGTCAGGCTCACACTAGAGTCTCGTTTGTTAATTAACAAAGGAGACATCTCATGAGTGAACTACGTAAAGCAATGATTGACCAAATGCTCTTAAAAGGATTTTCTGAGCGCACAAAGAAAAGTTATCTGGGTGCTGTTAGCCTGCTGGCTCGATATTATCATTTGCCTCCCGATAAACTGAGCCGATCAGATATTCAACACTGGTTTTTATACCTGATTAAGGATCGACAATTATCCCCCGCCACCTGTCGTTTATATTTAAACGCGGTGCGCTTTTTTTACCTTCAGGTTTTACACTGGTCAGTGTTTCAATTAGACCTGGTGATACCAAAGCGCCAACAACGGATACCGGATTTATTGTCACCCGGTGAAGTGCGTTTGATAATAGAAAAGGCCAGCCATCCTAAGTACCGCATGATGTTTGCGGTGTGTTATGCCTGTGGTTTGCGTGTATCTGAACTGGTTGCCTTGCAAGTGGTGCATATTCACGGTGAGCAGATGTATTTACAGGTGGTCCAGGGCAAAGGGTTTAAAGATCGCAATATTCCTTTATCCGATTCACTGTTGCAGCTACTGCGTGACTATTGGTGCTCTTTTCATCCAGCGTGTTATTTATTTACCGGCCGCAACCCCGATGCACCGATTAGTATCACCAGTGTGCAAAAGGTTTTTACTAAAACAAAGACTCTTGCAGCGATTACTAAAGTGGGCGGTATTCACAGTTTGCGCCATGCCTTTGCCAGCCATCAGTTAGCGGCGGGCATGCCCATTCATCATTTAAAAGAACTGCTCGGACACACCAGCCTTAAAACCACAGAACGGTATTTGCACTGGTGCCCACAAACCGCCTCAGTTCATTATGATTTACTGGCGCATGTGCTGGAGGGACAGAGAGATGAATAATCATTTTATCTTTGCCCAGATTGTGCAGCAGTTTTTACCCCATGTCCGACAAAAACAGTCGCTCAGTCCACAACAGGCCAGCAGTTGCCAGAATATTTTAAATTGCCACACCCAAAAACTGGGCGGTCTGGATTATGTCTGTAATAGCTGTGCACGCCATTACCCTCAGTACCACAGTTGTCGCCATCGTCACTGTCCGCAATGCCAGCAAAAAGCCAGTGAGCATTGGGTAGCGCAACGGCAGGCAGACATGTTACCGCTGACGTATTTTCATCTGGTGTTTACCTTGCCCCATGAGTTCAATGGCTGGGCACAACTGCATCCAGAGGTGCTTTATCATTGTCTGTTTCAATGCGTCTGGGCGACTTTAAGGGACTACAGCCGGAACAATAAACAATTGCAGGGGCAATTGGGCATGACAGCGGCGTTGCATACCTGGGGGCAAAGTCTTAACCAGCATGTTCATCTGCATTGTTTGATCCCCGGTGGAGCGATTAATGATAATCAGGGTTTTGCGCGCTCGCGGCGAGAGTATTTATACCCGCACCGTGTGCTGGCTAAACTCTTCCGCGGGAAAATGGTGAGTGCACTGCGCAAAGCATGGAAGGAAGGCCAACTGCACCGCGTTACCCGCGTTAATGAAATAGGCGACACGCTTAATACGGTGATGAAAAAGGACTGGGTAATCCATACCAAACCCCATATAAAAAAACCGGAAACGGTCATTGCTTACCTGGCCCGTTATACCTACCGAACTGCCATTAGCCTGTCACGTATTATATCGGTGGATGACTCAACGGTTTATTTTAAATGGAAAGACTACCGTGATAATCAGCAAAAAATCATGCCTCTTGAGGGTGGCGAGTTTCTGCGCCGGTTTTTGTTGCATATATTACCGAAAGGCTTTATGCGTATTCGTCATTATGGCTACCTGGCTAATCGGGTTCGGGTGGAGCAACTTAAAAAAATACGTGACTGGATCAGCGAAGAAAAACCGGCAAATCCAAAGCTAATGCAGAGGTTTATGTTAGCCACAACACCCGTTGAAGCACGGATACCATGCCCGGTTTGTAAAACCGGACGCTTGTTCCTGAGGGGGCTTATCCTGTCGGAAAAGGAGCGACGACAAAACGTTATGGTTTAAATAAAAAAGCCAGTTATCTCGTTACTAACGATGGTCAGGATTAGCCGGTTGCAACAGCCCCGGTAGCAGGCTTATCATGGTCTTTTCACAAAAAACGGACATAAACCAACAAGCACAAGCTTATTTGTTGATTAAAAAATAGACGAGCAGTAGTATAAATATGAAAACAAACGTCAGGGAATCATGATAGTGACATTTATTATCTTACCGTTTTAAAAACAATTTCCTTATTATAGAGTGTGCCAGTCGCGGCTTAGTCCAACAGACATTTATACGCCATGCTGCGCACAGCGTATAAATGCTAAGATGTTGAACTAAACCGCTACGCGGTAGCTTTTTAACCCCTCACTCAGCCTTTCCTTTCACCGCTAAACAAGCTCACACTAGAGTCTCGTTTGTTAATCAACAAAGGAGACACCTCATGAGTGAACTACGTAAAGCAATGACTGACCAAATGCTCTTAAAAGGATTTTCTGAGCGTACCAAAAAAAGTTATCTGGATGCCGTTAGCCTGCTGGCTCGATATTATCATTTACCCCCCGATAAACTGAGCAGGTCAGATATTCAGAACTGGTTTTCGTATCTAATCAAGGATCGACA
>WTCC01000008.1 GCA_013138755.1 Gammaproteobacteria bacterium | reverse complement strand
AAAAAGTGGCCGCTTCCATCGTTGCGATATCATCCATCCATCTGCTTAAAGCTTTCATGAACGCAGAATCAATCGATAACGACAAACTCATGTGGTACGTCATTATTCATATGACTTTTGTCCTCTCTGCCATCGGCATGGCTTACGTCGACCGCATGAACCGCCACTGAGTCAAGACTATGCGCGGCATGGTACCACCCGATCCAGAGTCCAGATCATCAAATCTTGAATACGCAGTAGTCTACGTACCCAAACGCAGTCGTAATCGTTTTGCCGCCAGCTGTGTCGAGGTTAAGTCATGCGCTGCTGATGCTCTGGATGAGGCAGACCCAGAGAATAAACGTTTTGCCGCACGCGTCAGTGGGCCATCAAAATCGTCGGAAGGGCAATTTATTTTTTATCTCATCGAATGGTTAGAGTAAGAACGACTAGAGTCATTCGTTAACAGCCCTCAGATCTTCCAGACTGTCCTGCGCTATCTCTCTAACTTCTTCACTTTCATCAGATAATAATTTTTCAATTGCCGGAACATACGCTTGATCTTTTGTTAATGACAAGTAGTGGCAGGCATCACCGCGAATACGTGCATCGTGATTAGACAGATATTCGATCAGCTGCGGAATCACTTTTTTAAACATATCTGATTCCACCATCTCTTCGATTATCACGCCGACACCTAGACGGACATTAATCTTTGCTTCCGGATCTGCCATCAAGCCCAGTACATTTTCCATGGCATGAGGATGATGGCGAATTAGTTTATTCGCCAATTGAATATCACCCTCGGACAACACCTCTTCAAGATATTCGGTCAATCCAGCAGAACTTGCCGCTCGTTTCAACCATAACAACAGTTCTTGCTTTGTTCTTGAACCCTGAAGCTCAAAAGGACCTATCTGCAACCAGGGCACACTCCTCACCCCTAATCTTTCAGCCAGTTCCATATTATCTTCGATATTCACTATCTTCAGTTCCGCCATATGACCCGACTTCATTAACTCAGTTAACGCCTGCATCATCGGTCCACAAAAAGTACACTGGACGCCAATCAGCATCAAAACTTTTGGTGGAGCATCTCTGTCAGGTAATTCCTGACTTGATGTGATGTTTTTCTGGCCTTTTGTCATATAATAAAACCTAATAGTCCATAAAATAACAGAATGATAATGTACAAAAAAACCATCACACTATCCATACTATTATTGCTATTGTCAGCTAAAACACTCTTTGCAGCAAATGCCGTAGACACGACACCTGCTGACACGGATATTATTTTCGATGACTCTCAGCTCGAAGAAGAACTCATCTATCCTGATTGGTTCAAACTCACCTTTGGCGACCTCAGAGACGACCTGGACGAAGCCAATAAAGCCGGTAAAAAGGGAATCATCACCTATTTTGGACAAAAACGCTGCGCTTATTGCGAGCAATTTTTTAAAACCAGCCTGGCTGACATAGACATCAAGAATTATTTACAGAAGCACTACGACCTTATTGCATTCGATATCTGGGGCATTGATGATGTCATCGACACGGATGGAAAACAATACACTGAGCGAGAACTCTCCATACATTACAAAACAAACTTCACGCCATCACTTGTTTTTTATGACACGGACGGAACACCGGTTTTTCGTTTACGCGGTTTTTACCCGCCTTATAAGTTTCGTGCAGCATTACAATACGTTGCCGAAGAATTCTATAAAGGAGAAACTTTCTCCGAATATTTCGCTCGCGCCAACCCCGGCGAATACTTCCTGCAAGGTGGACTGACGGAACGAGATTTTTTTCTGCCACCACCTTATGATCTAAAAGCGGCACGCGATAACGGCAAACCTACCGCCGTTTTTTTCGAACAGGGAAACTGTCATACCTGCGACCTGTTACACAGTGCCCCACTTTCAAAAGAGTTAAGTATTCAAGAAATTGAAAAAATGAACGTTATTCAATTAAACATGTGGGCTAATACTCCTATAATCACACCAGAGGGAGAGAAAACGACGGCAAAAGAGTGGGCTCGCTCTCTGAATATCTTTTATGCGCCCAGCATCCTTTTCTTTGACTCAGAAGGTGAAGAAATCATCCGTGTCGATTCAGTGACGTATTTTTACCGCCTCTGGGGCGTACTTGATTATGTCAATCAAGAAGGCTACAAGCATTCTAAAGATTATCAATCCTGGCGATTAAGGCAACGTAAGATCAACAAATAACCTGGTAAGGAAAGTATTCTAAAAGATTATGTTCGGGAAAATAAAAGACACATTCTCAGAGTTTCTGTGGCAAGAAAACTCTAAAGATGCAAATGCACTTCAGACTTTCTTCATCCAGGCATTAAGAATATTTTATGGCACGGCTCGCGACATCAGCGATGGACTGCCTTCTCTACGCGCGATGAGTCTCGTCTACACCACCTTGCTTTCAATCGTGCCATTGTTAGCGGTAAGCTTTTCTGTATTAAAAGGGTTTGGTGCACATAATCAACTTGAGCCTGCATTGGCAAGCTTATTAGAACCACTCGGCGAAAAGGGTACGCAGATCAGTCAGCAGATAATTGGTTTTGTCGATAACATGCAAGTCGGTGTACTTGGTGCGCTAGGTCTTTTATTACTTATCTACACTGTTCTTTCGCTGGTAAAAAAAATAGAAAACGCCTTTAATGCCACCTGGAGGATAAGAAACACTCGAAACATATTCCAGCGTTTCAGTAACTATCTAAGCGTGATATTAGTCGGACCACTGCTATTATTTACTGCTGCCGGCATTAACGCATCTTTCAATAACTCTGCCTTCATCAATAAAGTTGCAGCGATAGAACCTTTTGGCACGATGCTACTGTTAATGGGGGAAACACTGCCTTACATACTCACTATCGTCACATTCACATTGATCTATGTGCTAATCCCCAACACTAAAGTAAAATTTAGCTCAGCCCTATATGGTGGTGTCGCTGCCGCAATCTTATGGAACCTCGTCGGGGTATTGTTTAAAGGCTTCATCGTTAACTCAACGAACTACACAGCGATATACTCCAGCTTTGCCATCATTATTATTTTTATGATCTGGATCTACGCGAACTGGATGAT
>WTCC01000161.1 GCA_013138755.1 Gammaproteobacteria bacterium | reverse complement strand
TTCCGGGTCGAAAATAATGTCGTCCAGGCCGACGATCAGGCGCGCCAGCCATTCGCTGGCCAGCGGGTTGTTGGCCAGCGCCACGGCAATGTATTTTCGCCCGTCACGTTCGACGATGGCGCTGTCTGCATGGTAGTTACCCCAGCTGCCCGATTTGCGGAAAATTCTCGAACCGGGTCTTGCCTCATTGAGACCATGAACGAATTTATGGTCGATGGACGAGTCCGCCAGTATGGCCTTCATCCTGGCAGATGCCTCCGGTGACACAAGGCGTCCGGTTTCCAGCAGGTAGTAAAAACGCGCGACCTCAAAGGGAGTGGCGCCGTGGGACAAATTGTGTAGTGGATCGCGGCGCCATACGGGTTCTTTGGCGTAGGGCTTGCCGACCCACAGGCCGCCGTTGCGGTCTGCATCGTACAGCAGGTAGCGCTCCGAAGTCAGCACCCTGGCCAGATAATCGATACCCACACGTTCCAGTACCTGTGTTGCAGCCGAATTGGAGGAGCCCCTGATCATCTCGCGGACCAGTGACTCTAGTTCCTCGTCCATGACCAGACGCCCGCTCTTCGCCGCCTGGAACGCCCCCAGCATAATGGCGATCTTAGGCAGACTGGCGGCATAAATCATGTCATCGTTATTGTATGAAGCCATGCGCGGCCGCGTCGGATCGGTAATGTCCACTAGTGCGATCATTAACTTTTTATTCTCGCACTGTTCTAGCAGTTTCAACTGGTCAAGTTTCTGGATTAAGGCGTTTTGTAACCAGGGGTCCTCAGCCTCTCTCAGGTGAGGCCAGTCCACGGCCACCGAGCGCTGATCCTGCGTCGAAGCGGCCAGCGAATCACTGACAATGATGGCGGTGGCCAGTATCGTCAATATATTGAGAAAATTGCCTGGATAAATCATTTGTCGTATTTTTTCTTAGTACGTAACTTTACGTCATGAAAATGTCCGTTCTCTATTGCCAATAAATCATCAAGCTCTTAATCTCCTTCAAGTTGAAACCAAGTTTTTGAGCGTGATTGATAAACTTGATGCTTTCAGCTGTTTTGTATGAGTACTTGAGTTCTCTGGTTGGCGGTGTCATTGGTTTATCGATTAAACCTATGCGTTGATAATAAAGAACTGTTCCCACATCAACGCCAGATATTTTGGATAAATGTCCGATGGTTATTTTGCACTGATTTTTTATTGAATCATTTGCCATGAATATTCCAATGGATTCTGTATATTGATGCTTTCAATTTACTGATGGATTAAACCATTGAAGATTTCGACTGTAGCTGACAATATTGGTTCACCGGGTGCTGAAGAAATATCGAATTAATTAGTGCAATAGTTGGATGCATAAAAAACTCCGTTTAGCATTAAATGCTTGTGTTTTTTTGATCGCTTGCAGCAGCATCTGATTTCTTTAACGTGGATCCGCTAGCTATATGCGCTGCACGGCAAGCACTATATGTGGATACTAAAAATGGAATAGTGAAGTTGAGTAAAACGCTAGATCCGCTGATGTCTGTACCATTAAAAAATGTGGCTCCATTATTGATCAGGTTCAAAATCATGCCGACAAACAAAGCTGTCTTGAACGAATCAATAAGAATTTCTCGTGACAAAGTTTGTTTTGCAAAAGAAGTAAAACGTAACGGAATGTTCATTATTGATTCCTCTATCAGACGCAGGCAGTTTTCGTCTGTTTAGTTAGATATTAATTGTTTGATGGATTAATTTTTCCGTGTAACAAATAGTTCTATATTTCCGGACCTTTCAATTGTTTTTGTTTTGTGGCCGAGAGTATGACAGGCAGACAGCAATTCGGATTCCACAGCATGATTTCCTACAATGACTCGTAATGTTTCAGAAACATCTATTTTCTTCAGGTTTCGTGTGAGTTCGATAATATGCAGCGGGCATGCAACACGCTCGATGCGTGCGGTTCTTACATAAGCGGGGACTGCGTTTAGTTTGTGCTGCTTCTTCTCCAGTGGTTTCTGTTTATTGACAATAGTAGCGCTTGCCACTGTGCCTGAGTCGTCGAACAGGTTTGAGATAAGTTGATTGGTTCTTGTGTTAATTAGTCTATCTGAATTACTGCGCATGAAATTCTCCCCGCTAGAATTGTTGCCTGTAAAACTATTAGTCGCTTTAAAAACGTTTTCCTTACATAATTATTTTGTTTCTGTGGTAGCGACTGAAGCTTTAAGTACAACTTCTTTATTGGCCGTGCGTCGCCGGATTGCGTGGAAGCGCTCGACCCACTGCAGTAATTTTTCGGGTGTGTGCGCCCGTTTCCAGTTTCCAGCCACATACTTGTTGGCCTCGGCCATGGTTGGATAGATGTGGATGGTCCCGAGAATTTTATTGAGGCCAATGTTATGTTTCATGGCCATCACGTATTCAGCAATAAGGTCTCCCGCATGTTCCCCGACGATGGTGACACCGAGAATTTTGTCTTTGCCAGGGATGGTAAG
This sequence comes from Gammaproteobacteria bacterium, assembly GCA_013138755.1. Taxonomy (GTDB): domain Bacteria; phylum Pseudomonadota; class Gammaproteobacteria; order SZUA-229; family SZUA-229. Next base: position 173 of record WTCC01000161.1, on the reverse strand, counting down.
CACTTTAATCATGCCGTGGGCCTCTTCGTCAGCAATTGCGCGGTCGCGGTCATCGATATTGTATTTACTTACTTCGTAGGAAATGCCCTGTGCTAACGCTTCAATTTCATTGACGCCCACTCGTGCTACTTCGGGTTCAACAAAGGTCGCCCATGGAATGACCGAATAGTTGA
>WTCC01000094.1 GCA_013138755.1 Gammaproteobacteria bacterium | reverse complement strand
ACTAAATCAGCATGATTACTCTTCATGTCTGCAAGCATGGCCGCTTCATAAGCAACAACCTTGTTAACAGGTGCGTCAGTTAAATAGCCTTCATTTGCTGCGAACAACGAGAACGCCATTTCAGCAACAGACAGTGGTGAATACTGTGCCTGTTTCATCAATTCTGTTACACGCTCACCCAACTCCAACTGCGCACGGGTTGCATCGTCAAGATCCGATGCGAACTGAGCAAAAGCAGCTAACTCACGATATTGCGCTAGCGCTAATCGGATACCACCACCCAACTTCTTAATAATCGTCGTCTGTGCTGCACCACCAACGCGAGATACAGAAAGACCCGCGTTAATCGCTGGACGAATACCGGCGTTAAACAAATCGGACTCAAGGAAAATCTGACCATCTGTAATCGATATTACGTTAGTTGGTACGAACGCTGAAACGTCACCGTCTTGCGTTTCAATAATAGGCAAAGCCGTTAAAGAACCGGTTTTACCTTTCACTTCACCTTTGGTGAATTCTTCTACATATTCTACATTTACACGTGATGCACGCTCTAATAAACGTGAGTGAAGGTAGAATACGTCACCAGGGTAAGCTTCACGGCCTGGCGGACGACGTAACAATAATGAAACCTGACGATACGCCCAAGCCTGTTTTGTTAAGTCATCATAAACAATTAATGCATCTTGACCACGGTCACGGAAATACTCGCCCATGGTACAACCAGAGTAAGGTGAGATGTATTGCATGGCAGCAGATTCCGCCGCACTCGCTGCTACGATGATGGTATGTTCCATCGCGCCATGCTCTTCCAGTTTACGTACGATATTAGCTACGGTTGACGCTTTCTGACCAATCGCAACGTAGATACATTTAACACCAGTATCTGTCTGATTGATGATGGCATCGATCGCTACCGCTGTTTTACCGGTCTGACGATCACCAATAATCAGCTCACGCTGGCCGCGACCAACAGGAACCATAGCGTCAATCGCTTTCAGACCTGTCTGCACAGGTTGATCAACAGACTTACGTTCAATTACACCCGGTGCAATTTTTTCTATCGGTGCAGTCATCTCGGTATTGACAGGGCCTTTGCCATCAATAGGCACACCCAATGCATTTACTACACGACCTAACAGCGCTTCGCCGATTGGAACCTCTAAAATACGACCGGTACATTTAGCGGTATCACCTTCAGACAGATGGCCATAACTACCTAAAACAACCGCGCCGACAGAGTCGCGCTCAAGGTTTAACGCCATGGCAAAAGTGTCGCCTGGTAATTCGATCATCTCACCTTGCATAGCATCGGCAAGACCGTGTATTCGAATAATACCGTCAGTCAGACTAACGATGGTACCTTCGGTACGAGCTTCAACTTTGTTATCAAAGTTTTCAATTCGTTGTTTAATCAGTTCACTGATTTCTGATGGATTGAGTTGCATTGTGTGCCTCTTATCGTCCTAATGAAAGCGCTAGAGAATCAAGTTGCGATTTCATTGACGCGTCAATAATAGTGTCACCGGCTTTGATGATTACTCCGCCTATCAACGATTCATCGATCGTCGTAGTCAAAGAAACATCACAACCAAGTTTGTTCTTTAGTGTGTTGACCAGTTCACTGGCCTGCTCTGCAGATAATTCAAATGCTGAAACAACTTCTGCTTCAATTTTGTTTTCTGCTTTAGCGCGTGCGATTTCAAACTGCTCTGCAACATCGCCCATCAACTTCAAACGGCCGTTTTCAGCCATCAATTTAACTAAGTTTTGTTGCTGCTCGTTTAATTTGTCGCCTAATACTTTAAGTATCAGTTCGCCTTTTTCTATTTTTCCGGCTTCAGGGTCGTCTAACAGTTCGCTCATCTGAGCATCGCTGACAACGGCGGCAAGATTGGCTAATGCGTCACTCCACGAATCCAGCGCATTGGCCTGGTTCGCAAGATCAAAAACGGCATTCGCGTAAGGACGTGCTGCTGTAGTGAAATCTGACATAGTCTTCGTTCTTCCTGCGCTTAAAGCTGTGTAGCCAGGTCATTCAAAGTACTAGCATGTGCGTCTTTATCGACTTCACGTTTTAATACTTTTTCAGCACCTGCAATTGCCAAGGTAACAACTTCCTGACGCAATTGCTCACGTGCACGATTTGTTTCTTGTTCAATTTCAGCGTTAGCACCGGTTACGATACGATCGGCTTCTGTCTTAGCATCGCCTTTCGCTTCTTCAACAATTTCACTCGCACGTTTCTGCGCTTGCGTAATAATGTCTGAAGCCTGACCTTTTGCGTCTTTAATATGTTCAACCGCACGTTTCTCAGCTAGCTCTTGTTCGTGTTGACCACGTTCAGCAGCAGCAAGGCCATCCGCAATTTCTTTGCGACGAGCTTCTAACGCACCCATGACAGGTGGCCAGATGTATTTCATGCAGAACCAGACGAACAATGCGAAAGTTATCGATTGACCGATTAAGGTTAGGTTAATGTTCATGAATGAACTCCGCTCTCTCTTAAATTCTTAAATAAGTTGTTGTTAAAACCGAGGTCTTAAATAACAGCGAATAGAATGTAGAAAGCGATACCTACGCCAATCATTGGAACCGCGTCAACAAGACCCATTACAATGAAGAACTGCGTACGTAGCATTGGTAGTAGCTCTGGTTGACGAGCGATGCCCTCAAGAAAACGTGCACCTAAAATGCCGATGCCGATAGCTGCGCCCATAGCACCCATGCCTAAAAGCATTGCGCCTGCGATATATAACAATGAAGCTTCCATTGTGATCTCCTAATTATAAAAAAGTTAAAAGTTAAAAATTCGTTTTTATTCTAAAATCTGTGTCTAATTTAATCTGTGCTATCTAATGCGAATGGTGCGCCATTTCCATATAAACCACCGCGAGCGTCATGAAGATAAACGCCTGTAACATAACGATCAAGATATGGAACACTGCCCATGCCCACTGCAACACACCGGCAAAAATGCCCAGGCCGATGCCACTACTAAATAATAATGCGATCAAAATAAAGATCATCTCACCCGCGTATAAGTTACCGAATAAACGCAGTGATAAAGAAATTGGTTTTGAGATAAGGCCAACAAATTCCAGGAAGAAATTAATAGGCAGTAGTAAAACTTTCATCGGAATGCTTTTAGCTTCAAACGGCTGCATAGTTAATTCAGCCATGAAACCGCCAATACCTTTAATTTTAATGCCATAGAAAATCGTTAAGGCAAAAATAGCTAAAGACATACCAAAGGTCGCATTTGGATCAGTTGTTGGCACAACGCGGAAAAACACATGGTGTGGGTCCATACCCAATACTGTAGACCCGACGATACCCGCTACTTGCGGTAACCAATCGACAGGCACTAAGTCCATAAGATTCATTAATAGAATCCAAACGAACAAGGTTAATGCCATTGGTGCAACAATAGGATTTTTTCCGGTAAATGAGCCACGCACACTGTTGTCGATAAACTCTATTATCCACTCAACAAAATTCTGCAAACCACCAGGCACACCTTCGGTCGCTGATTTAGCTGCTTTACGGAATATAAAAAGGAACAACGCACCTAAAAGAATTGAAAAGAACATGGTATCGACATGGATTGCCATGAAGCCCATCTCTTTCGCTTCTTGTGCAGTATGCGCAAAACCCCATGAACCAGCTTGTTCATGACTTTCCGGAAACTTACCATAAGTAAGGTTCTGTAGATGATGCTTGATGTATCCGCTTGCTGTTAAGGCTTCGCCAGCCATAGTTAACTCTCTAATTTATCGCCTACTTCATCAATGTTTCTTTAGCTAAAACATTCACAACCGCAGGTGTCATGTGTATTAAAAAATATAGCCCCATAAAAGCAACGATGCTCAGTGGTTTTATCAGGACAAACGCAATGACAAACATCGCGCCGGTAAATACAAATTTATATATCTCACCAACATAAAAAGTGGTCAGCACCGTTTCAGGTGTCTCTTCTGATTTCACCTGAAAAACCTTTATCGCAAACCAGGCATTTGCCAGTGTTGCAACCATACCGCCAGCTAATGCTGAATAAGCGACCGTATAATCGTAAATCAATAATGCTGCAGACAATATTAACGTGACCATAAATTGCGTCAAAATGAACCGGCCAACCAATCGCTCAGCCTGTTTTTTCTGACTCAAATCGTGCTGATTTTGCTGCATAGTTTTCTGCATTATGAGCCGAGCTCGGCGCACTATTTAGATCAAAATGCGCGGTGTCAGCTTTAGAATGCGCGCGAATTATATAAGACAGCACTGTAAAAGGTCAAGGAATCAATCCAACCATAAAGAAATTCTATCGCCTGGAGAGGAATCTCAAGACCAATGATATCAATTGGGCTTATGATTCGATTTTACTCAGAATTCCGTCAAGCACATCCAGGCTGCTATAACTTATCTCCAGGCAGCCTTTACCTTTTGCTTTCTGCTTGATAGTAACAGGCGCACCCAGACATTCTGTAAGGCGCTCCTCCAGTTTGATGATGTCAGGATCCTTACGGCTGACCTTTACGATTTTCGCCGGTGCTGACATCTTTCGAATTAAAGCTTCAGTTTCACGCACTGACAGGCCTTTTCTTGCGACATCTTTAGCAATACTGCTCTGTTCCATACCATCGATAGCAAGCAACGCGCGAGCATGGCCCATTTCTATGTCACGCATCGCTAACAGCGTCTTAACATCCGGGTTTAGATCTTGTAGACGCAGCAGATTACTCACTGTAGCTCGCGAACGCGCAACCGTTTCAGCCACTTGCTGGTGAGTCATATCAAACTCATCGATCAAGCGTTTTAGCGCTGTCGACTCTTCCAGAGGATTTAAATTTTCACGCTGAATATTCTCGATAAGCGAAACGGCTGCAGCCGTTTGATCATTAAACGTTTTTACGACGACAGGGATTTTCGACAAGCCGGCTTTCTGTGATGCCCGCCAGCGACGCTCACCGGCAACGATCTCAAATCGACCACCGGCTTTTTCACGCACAACAATCGGCTGAACCACGCCTTGCGCCGCAATCGAATCGGCCAGCTCTTGTAGCGCCTCTTCATCGAAGTGCTCACGTGGCTGCCAGGGCCCGCGTTCGATCAGGTCAACATCGATATGACGCAACTCGTTAGCACTCTTAGGTTTGATCATGCTGTCGACATCGCTGTTTCCCAGCAATGCCGTTAAACCCCGACCCAAACCTTTTTTCTTCACTGCCATAATTTTATACCTGACTAAACGATAGCCGCTGCCGTTGCAGCCGCTCTACTACGAGTTTCACGTCTTAGCATCTCGCCCGCCAGAGCTAGATACGCAAGTGCGCCGCGAGATGTTTTTTCATATAATAATGCCGGCAGACCGTGACTCGGCGCTTCCGCCAAACGTACATTACGGGGCACGATGGTACGATAAACCCTATCACCAAAATGCTCGATTAACTGTGCTGAAACATCGTTAGACAAAGTATTTCGCGGATCAAACATGGTACGCAATAAACCTTCTATCTGCAGGTCTGGGTTAACGGTAGAACGCACCTGCTCTATGGTCTCCATTAATGCTGTTAATCCCTCTAACGCATAATATTCGCACTGCATTGGTATGATTACGCCATCGGATGCTACCAAGGCATTCAAGGTCAACATATTCAGCGCTGGAGGGCAGTCGATCAACACATAATCATAATCATCTTTGATCGGTGCGATACTGTTTTTGAAACGCTGCTCTGCATTATCGGTCCGCATCAGGTTAACTTCAGCAGCTGTCATATCCGCATTGGCTGGCAAAAGATCGATACCTACATTTTCTATGTGTATCACTGCCTGATGCACATCCAGATCATCAAGCAGTACATCGCAGAATGTTTTTTCAAGTGCGTTTTTATCCACACCGACGCCCATAGTGGCGTTGCCCTGGGGGTCGAGGTCGATCAATAATACTTTTCTTTTGGTGGCGGCAAGCGAAGCCGCAAGATTTACACTGGTCGTTGTTTTACCAACACCAC
>WTCC01000274.1 GCA_013138755.1 Gammaproteobacteria bacterium | reverse complement strand
AGCAATGACTCAGCAATAGCTGAAGAAGAAAAACAGGAAAAAACTGAAGATACCGTATCCGAAAAAGGGAAGGAAACAGCAGAAATAATCCAGATGCATGAAAAGCTCGAGCGTCCAGATATGCTTCTTGGTTCGACTTATAAGATAAAGACACCGCAGTCAGAGCATGCGCTCTATATAACGATTAACGATGTTTTACTTAATCAGGGAACGGAGCATGAGATGCGTCGTCCATACGAGATATTTATCAATTCTAAAAACATGGACCACTTTCAGTGGATCGTAGCTTTGACCAGAATTATCTCCGCCGTCTTCAGAAAAGGCGGTGATGTTACTTTTCTCGTTGATGAGTTACGTAGTGTATTCGATCCACGTGGTGGTTATTTTAAAAAAGGTGGTAAATATAAACCATCACTGGTCTGTGAAATTGGTGATGCGATCGAATGCCACATGAAGATGATCGGTATGATCGAAGACAATGGCATGGATGACTGTCAAAAGCAGATGCTTGACGCCAAAAGAAAAGAATATGAAGCGATTCATTGTAATGATGGTAATAGCGCAAGCAATATAGCCGATGGTAAAGAGGGTAGCAATGACGCCAGTACTAATGAAGCGTCGGATTTTCCACCCAGCTCTCAGTTATGTAAAAAATGTAACACTAAAGCAGTCATCAGTATGGATGGTTGTATGACCTGTCTCAGTTGTGGTGATTCCAAATGCGGATAGTTGAACAGGAAAAAACGAAAACAAAAAAATCGAAGACAAAGAAAGTGGGTCAGAAGCGATCAATTAATTGGCCAGATCTGGTGTTCGGACCGGTAAATCTTTGGAGTTTGCCATCAGCCTCGTTTTTTTACAGAAATTTTGGGGAGAAATAGCAAGGCTGCCATATGCAGAAGTAGTGGTTAAGCTACAGGGAGAGACTTATTTGTTGTTCTCTTCAATCTCTCGGTACAAAAGTTCATAATCCTCTCGTGTACGCGTGCCAAAAACAGGATCATTTCCTTGCGGTACAACAGATTGAACTTTTCTCCAATCTTCTTTTGTTAGTGTGCGTTGTGCCAATGGGTATATCTCCATCTCCTCGATGTAGAGGTGTTGCCGCTGTCTGATAAGAAACTTTGACAGTAGCTGCTTTAATTCCCCTTCTGAAAAATCACCTTGTACATGTGCTTCAACAGATCTTCTTAAATTTCGGGTAACTTGCTCTAGTTCTGTATGATCAGATACCAGTTTTTGAAGTAGATCAACCTTCTCTTCTCGCTCGAGCAGAATGGCGTAAACCATATCTTCTAATGGGTGGTGCGCCAGTTCTGGATACTCCTGAACGTATACAACGATGCTCCGCATCATCGAGAAGTCCGGTTTTTTGTTGCGGCACAGATCCAGAAATTGCATTTCAAGCAAATTCAGAGTCCTGCGTATGTGGTCATGTTCGGTTAATAGTTTGTCAATCATAGTTTTTATGCACAATTTTGTCCCTGAATTATATTTTTATCACTTATTACGTTTGTTGTATATATGTGAGTTTTTTGAAATACCTAATGTATTCAGGTAGATAAGTTGTTTGCGCTGTAGTTTCGGGGCATCGGATGCCACGATTGTATTAGTAATAACTACATCTTATAAGTGTATTAAGTATTTATTCTTGATTTAAATCATTCAGTTTCAAGCGTATTTGCAGAAAAATAGCCGGTATCTGACAATGCAGATATTAATAAACTAACGATAGACAAATAGCAGGGTTATGCATAATGAGTTCGGTGCAGACGACAAAACAATTTAGTGAAAAATATAAGCTGGGTAGTCCATTTGATCTGGACAATGATATTGCGTATCACGCCTGGCTCGAAAATAAAATGGATGACTATCCTCAGGCGATCGAAGATATTGTCGTTGAAGTCAGCGATACTAAAAAGTTGAGCATCGCAGAATTTAAAGTCATTCGTGATCTGGTAAAAAAAACCAACATGGCTATTTATGCGGGTAATACTGGCAGTGATCCTGATAAAGCCATTCCTGTCAGTTTGGCTAATCAATTTGGATTGTCTTTGCCAGATGACAATATGGGTGCTGATGATGGCATCACTGCGCTCAGGGTTGCCGGTGATGAATGGCGTGGAGAATATATACCTTACACAAACCGATCTATTCACTGGCATACTGATGGTTATTACAATACGGCTGAACACCAAATTCAATCACTGTTGTTACACTGCGTGACACCAGCAGCTAGTGGTGGTGAGAATGCCTTGCTTGACCCTGAGATAATCTATATTCGTCTTCGCCAGGAAAATCCAGATTATATTCGTGCTTTAATGGAGCCGGATGTGATGATGATCCCTGCCAATATTAATAAAGAAGGTGAAATGATTCGCCCCGATCGATATGGCCCTGTGTTTTCAATGTTGCCTGATGGTAATCTTCATATGCGTTATACAGCCAGAACACGCAGTATCGAATGGAAACAGGATCCGCTCGTGCTCGCAGCTGTAGCTTTGTTACATGATTACCTTCATACCGATTCACCCTATATATACAGAGGAACACTGCAGCCCGGACAGGGATTGATCAGTAATAATGTATTGCATGACCGCTCTGGATTTGAAGATGATGATGAGCATAAGCGTCTGCTATATAGATTACGTTATTATCAGCGGGTAGCGCAGGCTTAAAGATCACTTCTGTTGCCCATGAAAAAACCTGAACTACTTTCACCCGCTGGATTAATAAAAAACATGCGTTATGCGTTTGCTTATGGAGCGGACGCAGTCTACGCTGGATTGCCCCGGTATAGTTTGAGGGTGCGTAATAACGATTTTCGCCTGCCTAATCTTGAGCAGGGGATTAACGAAGCACATGCGTTGGGTAAGAAGTTTTTTGCAGCGACAAATATTCTTCCTCACACGGCAAAGATAAAAACTTTTATCGAAGATATGGAGCCAGTCATCGCGTTTGGACCAGACGCCTTAATCATGGCGGATCCTGGTTTGATCATGATGGTTAAAGAAAAATGGCCAGATATGCCGATTCATCTATCGGTTCAGGCTAACACTTTAAACTCTCCTTCAGTAAAGTTCTGGCAGTCTATCGGTATTGAGCGCATTATTCTGTCACGTGAACTGTCACTGGAAGAAGTTGCGAAGATCCGTGATGATTGCCCGGATGTCGAACTGGAAGTATTTGTTCACGGATCTTTATGCATAGCTTATTCTGGGCGCTGTTTGCTCTCAGGCTATTTTAATCACCGTGACCCTAATCAGGGTAGTTGTACTAATTCGTGCCGCTGGAACTATAAGGTGAAGAATAATGATGACAGTTCAGGTGTGGAAAATACCGGTATCTGGCATCCTGAGTCTGGTGAAATAACATCGCAACAATATTTGCTCGAAGAGCAGGGTCGCCCCGGTGAGTACATGCCGATCGAAGAAGATGAGCACGGTACTTATATCATGAATTCCAGAGATCTGCGTGCTGTCGAGCATGTGCATCGTCTGGTCGATATTGGTATTGACTGTCTAAAGATTGAAGGTCGAACCAAGTCTTATTATTATACCGCGAGGGCAACGCAGATTTATCGACAGGCCATCGATGATGCGGTAAGTGGTAAAAAATTTGATCGGCACCTGATGATAGAGTTGGAAAGTCTAGCGCATCGCGGTTATACCGATGGTTTTTTTGAACGTCATCCACCACAGGAATTACAGCGTTATCGTGATAGTAGCTCACGTAGTCAAAGACAGGTCTTTTCAGGTGAAGTCATGAAGTTTGATAGCGATAGAAACAGGATACTGGTGGATATTAAAAATAAAATAACACTGGGTGATGAGATGGAATTAATAACGGCAAACGGCAATTATCATTTTGCATTAAATAATATAACGGATAAAAATGGTAATAGCATCAAATGTGCACCAGGAAGTGGCTATCAGGTCTGGGTAGATATCGAGCAAGATATCGACGAAGTAAATCTAGGGTTATTATGCCGAATTCAAAGCGAAGAAGAAGCTCGAATCGATCTGGAATAATTTCAGATAGCTTGTTATCGTTTCATTAACTAATTAAAAAAATCTAAATAATTTATAGGTTATGTCTGTATGTTAAATATTGATGGAGAAATTGTTAATTCGAAACCAGGTGATTTTGGACCTCCAATTTTACGCTTAGGTTTTCGACCTTTCTTTTTGGCCGCTAGCCTCTTTGCCATTGTTGCAATGATAGTCTGGACGGCGAGCTATAGTTTTTCTGTCGAATTTTACTTTTCACCTCTGTCGCCAAATATATGGCACGCGCATGAGATGATATTTGGTTATACCATGGCAGTAATTGCAGGGTTTTTACTCACGGCGATTAAAAACTGGACAGGTGAAGAAGTATTACGGGGTAAGTCGTTAGCTTTATTGCTGTCCCTCTGGGTGATCGCGCGGATATTACCACTATCTGGCTTAGCGATACCGATAGAAATACTTGCTTTGGTCGATGTAGCATTTCTTCTAATCTTATCGATTGTCTGTTTGTTACCAGTGCTTAAAGTAAAGCAGTATAAACAGGCTGGTATTATTTCAAAAATTTTCTTGCTTATGATATGTAATGTCTTTTTTTATCTTGGTGTCATGGGCGTTGTAGATGAGGGCATCCAATGGGGTTTGTATTCAGCGCTGTACATGATAATCGCATTGGTCTTAGTGATGATGCGCCGCGTCATGCCGATGTTTATTAAAAGTGGTGTTGATGGTGAAGTAAAATTTACAAATCGAGCATGGGTAGATAATTCCAGTCTGATTTTGTTGTTGTGTCTGTGGGTTGCCGACGTGTTTACTGTCTATGATCAGTTTGTTGCAGCAACTGCCGTCTTATTAACAATATTACACATGATCAGGTTGTCAGGTTGGTATACCCGTAGAGTCTGGAGTAAACCTCTGGTATGGATCCTTGTGGTTGCTTATTCTTTTATTATCGTAGGGTTTGCTTTAATAGCAGCTAGTGTGTATCTAGATGTATCACCATTTTTATCAACGCATGCCTTTACAGTAGGTGCTATAGCGTTGGTTACCATCGGTATGATGTCTCGTGTTTCTTTAGGGCACACCGGTCGCAGTGTTTTTGAACCACCTGCAGCAGTATTCTGGAGCTTGTTAATCCTGACTTTGGCTGCTGTTGTCCGAGTGATCTTTCCCTTATTCAATATGGATCTGTATGTTTACTGGATCGGTATATCGCAGCTGATGTGGATTGTTGCGTTTGCTGTTTTTGTTTATGTGTATGCACCTATGTTTCTAAGTGCACGGGTCGACGGGAAGGATGGCTAGGTTTGACGGATTAATGCCGCACTGGTAGCTGAATATGGATGGTAGAGCCTAATTCCAGATCAGATGTGACAGCCATATTGCCCTGATGTTGCTCTGTCACAATATAATAGGAAAAAGAGAGACGCTGACCTGCATCGAAGTCTTCAGCCGTAGACTTGTCGGTAAAGAACGGCTCAAACAGATTCATCTGTTCTTCTGATGTTAGGCCGATTCCATTGTGTTGAATTTTTATCCATAGATTGCCATAGCTTTCGGACAGAATGATTTTGATCAGGGGCTCAAAATCTTCACTCTCTTTTTTTAGAAGTAGTGCATTAGAGGCATGGCGAAACAGGCTGAGGAAAACCTGTTGCAGTTCTGTGATGTAGCAGGGTACCAGCGGTAGATCTTTTTCGAAGTTCCGTTCGAGTTTAATTTGCTTGAAGGGAAAGTCGTCAGAAACCGAAATGACTTCATTAGCAAGGCTGATGGTATTTTCCATCACATCGACAATATCAGCTTTTTGTTTTGCGCCGCTACGACTTCGTGCGAAGGCCAGCAGGTTACTGATGATGGTTGATACCTGCTCACCCTTAGCAGACATGTCGATGATTATGTTATCGAGTTTCTTAGCCTGGTCGCTATCGGATACCTGCTGTGGTTCACTGACATCTTGTTTGTTTATAATCCGCTGGAAACGTCTTAGATCCATCATGATAGCCTGTAACGGCAGATTGATGTCGTGAGCCATGGTTGAAGCAAGCTCACCCATAAATGACATCTTATCGTTGTGAATTAACATGTTTTCGGCAGAAGTTTGCTTCGTTACATCATCGACCAGAATAACAACGCCAGCTTCCTGTTCTTCTAATGGGTAGATAGTAATCTCGTAGTGGTAGAGGCTGCGCATGCTCTGTTTGAGATGGATGATTTTTTTCTGCTCGATCGCCTGCTGGATATGTTCAGGACGAACCGTTATCTTAGGGTAGGCTTCCCACAGTGATTTTCCTAGAGCATCTTCTGATGATATTCCCGACACTTCTTCAACTTGTTTGTTCCATTGGGTGATGTTGCCAGCTTTATCCAGACCCACTAGCATCAATGGCATCGACTTTAGGATGTCTTTGATATACGACTCGGAAGAGCGCAGTTGACTAGCTGTTATCACGTGTTGTGAGACTTCTTCCTGAAGCATCTGATTGGACTGATTCAGTGTTGCAGTCCTTTCCTGTACACGTGCCTCTAACTCATTTTTTATAGTAGTTAACTCGAGGTTGGCTTTATAAGCTTTGCGGCGGGCAATGAATAGATAGATAGATACTATTGTTAATAGAATAAGCAGGGTGCCACCGGTGTAATTAGCCAGATGTTGCCAGTTGGTATGGCCGTCTTCACCCCTGAAGAGTGGGATTTTATATGCCAGTGCTGAGGAGCTCTGCAGGATCAAGATTACTAGTAATAGTGTATTTTTCATAACCAGTCTGTCACACATAAAGTCAGTGTCTCACCATACCACAACTCGTGTACTGAAAAAAACAAAAGCGCCGAAAAGGAGTTGATTATATTGATGAGAATAGTTGTTTTATTTCAGCATTAAAAAAGCCCGGATGTTTTCACATCCGAGCTTTTTTATATGAGACATTACTAGCAATAATTAGCCAATTTTTGTTTTAATCGCATTGATTACAGCGTCTGAAGATGTTGCGTTAACAGATAGCAATAAGCCTTCATCTTTATAGAAACCAACTAGAGGTGCAGTTTGGTCATTGTATACTTCTAAACGATTGCTGATAGCTTCTTCAGTTTCGTCATCGCGTTGTACAACTGGCTCGCCACATTTATCACATTTGCCTTCGACTGCTGGTGGGTTAGATTTAACGTTGTAGATTTCACCACAGCCAGTACATGTGCGACGTGTAGTCAGGCGATCAAGAATTACGTCACGTGGCACGTCGATCTCAACTGCGCAATCTAATGTCTCACCCATTTCAGCAAGCATTACTTTTAGTGCTTCAGCTTGAGGGATAGTGCGTGGGAAACCATCTAGTAAGTAACCTGCTTTGCAATCGTCTTCTTTTAGGCGTTCGCTCATGATACCCATGATTAAGTCATCAGAAACAAGGTCGCCAGCTTTCATTGCAGCTTCAGCTTGTTTGCCAAGTTCAGTGCCTGCAGCAACAGCACCACGTAGGATGTCGCCTGTAGATATCTGAACAGAACCGTCCAGTTTAGTCAGTAGTTTAGCAACAGTACCTTTACCAGCACCTGGTGCACCTAAAAGAATTAGTTTCATGGGATTTCCTCGAAATAAGTTATCAATAGTATTAATACGATGTATGCGATTAAAGCCACATACGTTTATGTCCACGGATGGACGGTATATAGAAAATGCAGGAGCAATTTTCTTAAAAATTCTGGCGCGTATTTTCCTGTTTTCGGGCGCTGAAAGCAAACTATTCGTACGTCATACCCACGAATAGTATTGAATTTGTCCTACATCAGTA
>WTCC01000019.1 GCA_013138755.1 Gammaproteobacteria bacterium | reverse complement strand
AGGCTGCTGATATCACAATAGTCCGGGATCTATTCAGGGCAGACAGGGGTAGTGGTGACAGACGATATTTCATTTCTATCCTCAAAGGCTCATTGCAAACGACAGGAAGACATAGTCACCTTCCAGTTGGTTTTCTGCATGATAATATTGAATATACTTCTGATTAATTATGGAGCACTCAAGTCTGTTAAATTGATTAATCTTCTTTCACCTTATATAACAAGGCGTATAACACGGGCACCACAACCATGGTTAATATGGTGCCGAAGGCCAGACCGAACATTATGGTTACTGCCATGGAGATCCAGAAACCATCCTGCAGTAGCGGCGCCATACCCAATACTGTGGTGGCTGCTGCGTTAACAACCGGGCTGAGACGTGACACCGCTGCCTCAACAACGGCATCGTAAGGGCTCATCCCCTCGGCATTATTAATTTTAATCTGATCCAGCAACACGATAGAATTCTTAATCATCATGCCCGCCAGGCTCATAGCACCCAGAATAGCCATAAAACCAAAAGCGGTATTGGTCATTAGTAAACCACCGGTAATACCAATGACTGCAAACGGTATGGCTGCAAAGATAATGAGCGGTGGTCTGTAAGCATTAAACAGCACGACAATAATTAAAATCATAATAATGAGCGCCGGTACCATACCTGGCTTCAATCCATCCTGAGATTCTTTGGCGCTGTCAAATTCACCGCCCCACTCCAGGCTGTATCCAGGTGGTAATTCGATAGCTTCGAAATCGGCCTTCATACTCTTGTGCATGGCCGGGAAAGTTACACCGTCGGGTGATGCCTGCACAGTAATGGCACGGCGTCGATCCCAACGCCAGATAACAGGATCTTCATAGGCGACATCGATACCTTTAGTCACCTGCACCAAAGGCACTGTCTCGGTAGAGAACGCCGGAGCAATTTGCAATTGATCGTAGTTTGATGCCGCTGTGCGACGCTCATCTTCAGTGTGCCTTATCACAATCGGAATCAGGTCATCGCCTTCTCGGAACAGGCCGATGGGCACACCATCAAACGAGCGTCGACTCGCCTGCGCAAGATCGTCACGAGTTACGCCGGTCCATCGACCGCGCGCCTGGTCATAGTTAGGTTGCAGTTTTTTTACCCGGTTCAGCCAGTTACTGCGTACTTCTTTGGCATAGGGACTGGCTTCCAGAATCGCCATACCCTGGCGCGCAAGATCGCGCAACACTTCCGGGTCTGCTTCAGCAGGACCACTGAAACGCGCCTCAAATGGCCAGTCATTGAATGTACCCACCGGATAATTACGTATGCGTACCACGGCATTGGGAAAGTTATCATCAACCCAGGGACGCAGCGACTGGATGATCTCGCTATTGGCCGCAATCGTTTTTGTATTAACAATCAATTGCGCATAGGAAGAATGGCTCGCTTCCGGCGTTACCGGCAGGTAGAAGCGCGGCGGTCCAGAACCAATAAAACTGCTCACACTGGTGACGTCTGGCTCCTGCAGAAAACGGCTTTCCAGTGTGCGTATCTCATTAGAGGTCTGCTCGATGTTGGTTCCCTCAGGCGCCCAATAATCGACCATCAACTGCAATCGCGAACTGTCTGGAAAAAATACCAGCTTGACCTGACTGAAGCCCAGGATAGACACCACCAGTAGTACCGCCATACCCACCAGGAAAATACCGCGGGATCTTATGGCCTTGCTTAACACACCACGAAATTTTTGATAGAAAGCACCACCGTACACATCCTGGCCATCACCGTCTTTCGGATCCGGCAGCAGGGACTCACACATTAATGGTGTCAGCGTTTGCGACATTAACCAGCTTACTAATAGTGAAATGGCAACAACGACGAACAGACTGCCGGCAAATTCACCTGTGGATGCAGTCGACATATAGATCGGGTAGAAAGCCATACAGGCGACAACAGTGGCACCCAACAATGGCCAGGCGGGTTGGCTGGCGGCTTCGATCGCTGCCTGCCTTCGCTCCATTCCCTGTTTCAGTTTCACCACAAAGCCATCCGCAACAACGATCGCATTATCCACCATCATGCCCATGGCAATGATCAATGCGCCCAGTGATACACGGTGCAAGTCAATTCCCATTATTTCCATTACGATGAATGTTGCCAGAATCGCCAGCACCAGGCCGCTAATACCGATAATAATACCAACGCGTACGCCCATAGACACTGCCAGCACCACTAACACAATGACGACGGCTTCAACCAGGTTGATCATGAATGCAATAATAGAATCTCTAACCTGTTCGCCTTGCCAGGCAATGCGCTCGATTTCCAGGCCCACCGGGATTTGCCCCATCAACTCATTAAGACGTGCGTCAATGGCTTCGCCGACTTCGACCACATTGGCACCACTGACCGGCGCTAGTGCCATAGCAATGGCTGGCTCACCGTTAATACGCATCAGGGTTTTCGCTGGCTGCACGTAACCACGTTGTATTTTCATGATATCGCGCAATCTGATCAGCTCGCCTTTACCACTCGGATCCAGGCTGGAAGTAATGGTCAGCTCACCAATATCTTCTGGTGTTATAAAAGCACCGGTCGGTGCAATGCGTAAGCGCTCTGTCTGCACATCCATGTAACCAGCATCGACCACGGCATTCTGCAACTGAAGTGTACGCTGCAAGTCCTCTCCAGTGATGCCGAGTGCTGCCATCTGTACCTGTGAAACATCCAGATAGATTCTTTTGTCCTGTATACCCCACAGATCGATACGTGCAACCCCTTTCACCAGGCTGAGATCCTTGCGTAAGTCATCAACAGCGGCCTGTAGCTGTGAAGGAGAGTAGCCATCGCCGGTGACCGCCATCAAAAAACCAAATACGTAGCCAAAATCATCATTAACAATCGGGGCGCTTGCACCGGGCGGTAATGTATTCTCAATGTCACGCAGTTTCTTGCGCATAACATCCCACACCTGCGGCAGTTTGTCCGACCAAATAGCATTTTTGATATCAACTTTTATTATCGACAGCCCGGGCCGGGATTCGGAATAAATGTTTTTGATTTCCTGCATTTCCTGCAGCTTCAGTTCAATCCGATCGGTAACCTCCAGTTCAACTTCTTCTGCACTGGCTC
>WTCC01000069.1 GCA_013138755.1 Gammaproteobacteria bacterium | reverse complement strand
CGCAAGGTAGTAATGAAGGTATAGATGCGGCAGCCCAAATCCTGCAGATCCACTAGCAGCACATCAAAGGTGTCCATCATGGCCTGCGTCGGCCTGCGTACTTTTCCATACAGACTGAATACCGGGATACCTAACTCAGGGTCATTGAAATCTGGCGACTCCATCATGTTGTCCTGCTTGTCCCCACGCAGACCATGTTGGGGACCGAAGGCAGCGCTGAGCTGAATATCTGGTAACCGTGCAAGGGCGTCCAGGGAGTGAGTGAGGTCGTCAGCCACAGAAGCCGGGTGGGCCAGCAGAGCCACACGACACCCCTTCAGGGGTTTGCGCAGCGTCGGCTCCTGTAGCAGGCGATCGATGCCAAACTTCATAGCCACTCTCCGCCGGTTACGTTATTTAAGTTATTCATTCAGGGTTTCTCATTTGTAACGCGAAGGCATCAGTGTGATGAAAATCGGGCTTGCCCGGAGGATGTCGCAATGCCCAGTAAGACAGTATACCATCAACATCCTCCACGATCGCAGACAGCCCCAGTCTCAGCGGACGGCCATGCGGAAGAAGACCCTGAGATATTTCAGCACCCAACTCCAATCGATCCATGGCCCCCTGTGTCAGGATAGTTGTCGCCTCTAATTTTCATTAGAGGAAAATAAAATGGGTATAAGACAAACACAATCATTTAAAATACAAGCGGTGGAAAAAGCACTGAGCAGGTCACCGCAAACAAGCTTGCAAGAGATAGCTGAACACCTTGGAGTTGGTTATTCAACCTTAGGGAAATGGATATCAAAATCAAGAAAACATGAACTGGAAAGTAGTAACGCTTTGATGACGACAAAAGAAAAAAGACCGCAGGACTGGAGTTTGGAAGAAAGGCTAAATATAGTCATCGCCTGTGCCTCACTGGATGAGGAAGAAATGAATGCTTATTGCCGCGAACAAGGTGTTTATTCACATCAGGTTATGCAGTGGAAAAAAGATTTCGCCCAGGAACCTTCATCCGCCAGCAAAGCCAGCACAAAAGCCGAAATAAAACAGCTGAAAACGCAAAACAAGATATTAACGAAAGAGTTGAATCGTAAAGACAAAGCCCTGGCTGAAACAGCCGCTTTATTGGTGCTGCAAAAAAAAGTAAACGCTATCTGGGGAGACGACGAGGGCAACTTACAATGAGCTGCGAAAGAGATGAAATTATTGACCTGATTACTGAAGCCCATGTATCCGGTGCGCGCCAGTTTGAAGCCTGTAAAATAATCGGCATTACGGACAGGACATTACAAAGATGGAAACAGCCAGGCAATGCAGCAGATGGCCGTATTGATGCCGATCATGCGCCTGCAAATCAACTCACCCAGATGGAGAGGCAGCGCATTATCCAGACGGCTAACAAGAGTGAATATGCCAACCTGCCGCCGAGCAAGATTGTGCCAAAACTCGCTGATGAAGGGGTTTATATTGCATCAGAGTCCACGTTCTATCGTGTACTAAAACAAGCGAACCAGTTGCAGCATCGACAAAAGGCTAAGCCTGACAGACAGGTTAAAAAACCACGTGCTTTGATGGCAACGCAGCCCAATCAGATTTACACCTGGGACATCACCTATTTACCGACACGGGTCAAAGGCATTTTTTTATACCTGTACCTGGTGATGGACATATACAGTCGAAAGATTGTGGGCTGGCAGGTGCATAGGCAAGAGTCCAGCACATTGGCAGGTAGCCTGATGATAGACATCTGCCAGCATGAAGGTATCAAGGCTGATCAGGTGACGCTGCACTCAGATAATGGCAGCCCAATGAAAGGTGCGACCATGCTGGCAACCCTGCAGGAGCTTGGTGTCATTCCTTCCTTTAGCCGGCCGTCAGTGAGCAATGATAACCCCTATTCTGAATCCTTGTTCCGTACCTTAAAATACAGACCGGAATATCCTGAGAAACCTTTTGCAGATATGTTGTCTGCACGAGTCTGGGTACAAGGTTTTGTTGACTGGTATAACCTTGAGCACCTTCATAGTGCTATACAGTTTGTGACACCTGAGCAACGCCATCGAGGTGAAGATATTGAGATACTGGCAAAACGAAAGCGTGTATATGAACAGGCAAAATCAAACAAACCAGAACGCTGGAGTAGTGAGACAAGAAACTGGAACCCAGTAGCCAGGGTTTACCTCAATCCAGAAAAACAAGAACAGGGGGTTGTGGAAAAAAAGGCGGCATAATTTTTAACTTTAGGCGACAACTCTCTTGAAAAACGCCGCTAAGAAGCCCGTGCATAGATGGTAGCCAATTGGTTTGATTAGCAACAAACTCAGCATCGATAGATAGAAGAGAAACCATAGATATCCGGCCGTATTCGTTCGACCTATCGAACCGTTGCGACTCCAGGAATATCCTGTCATCCAATTCAATGACCTTTGCTTCAGTAGCAGGGAAGCCTTCAGCATGAAGAGCTTCTGTTGCATGAAATTCCGTAAGCAGAACATCGCGCCAACGTCTTGCAGTAGCATCATCCCCTTTTGGAGAAAACTTAACAATCACATGAGATGAACGCTTGCCACAATAAGCTGTAAATTTTGGATGCTCACCACCCGCAGATGAACCTGCGATATCCCCTTTCATCACATTATCGGCAAGCGCAGGATAGTTCGCAGCTTCATTGGTGACTAGTGGGCGTCTAACGCGAGAAAGTGCCTGCTGACCAAATTTAAAATTGCCTGGAAGGTCTTCACCGTTAGATATTAAATAACGCCCAATATGCTCTGAGCTCCAACGCCTTGGATCATCTGGAAAGCCGCCGCCCTGAGAAGACAAGTCTGAAGCAATCTGTCGACCAATAAAACCTTGAGGCCTCAGGTCTTCTAAAAAATATGGCAAGTCATCATAAAGACCAGTCCCATCCACACCCAACAACAAGCGAGTCATGCCGGGTTCCGGCTCTATATAGAAACCACCGTGAGCCAACGGTCGTACAAATGCAGTCAGAACAGTGTTGCCATGCGCATCGACTGTGGCCAAAGGGAGCTTATCATCACCACCAAATGCAGTACGCGTCAATGCGTATCTAAGTGCCCCATCGCGACGAAATCGGATAACACTCCCCCCCATACCTCTAATCTGGCGCGACACAGCAGTCTGACCAAGACTTGTTGCAGCCTGTATCTCTCTTGATGTCGCGGCCCCCCGCTCCAAATATTCTCTAACAGTTAACGCC
>WTCC01000245.1 GCA_013138755.1 Gammaproteobacteria bacterium | reverse complement strand
ATGCGGGTAATTGCTTCAATACATCACTTACCTGATGTTTTTTTTCCAGCCATGTTAGCGCACTGGCGGCGCCATTGATGGTCGCTTCGCGAACATACTGAACCGTGTTGTGATCAGAACAGGCAATACCACTGAGCTGTTTTTCACTCGCCCTGTAGTGAGTGAGTAAACGTAATACAAATGCGCCCGTTCCAAAGTTCACCAATGCGGTTTCAGGTTTTAATAATCCGGCACCAAAAATTGCGGCATTCTGATCTCCGCTGATGGCGTTTACTGGAATTTCTGTCCCTGCCAGTTTTCCGTGTGGAGTATCAGTATTTTTTAATACAGGTACACAGTCAGGTAATACCTGCATTGGTATGTTGAATAGATCAGTAAGGCGCGTTGACCAGCTCAGTTTTGCCAGGTCAAACAACTGCGTGCGCTGGGCATTGCTGTGATCGACAATATAGGGATGTCCTTCGAGAATATGGAACAGTAAGTAACTGATCAGTGGTGACAGTCGGAGTGTGTCCAGCGTAGTAAGTTGGGACTTTGTTTTATTCAGTAAGTAGTGTAATTTGCTGGCACCATAGTGTGCCGATAAAGGCAAACCGGAAAGTCGTTGAATCTCGGCTTTATGCTTATCCAGGTCTACCAGTTGTTGTTTACCGCGTGTATCCTGCCAGCTCAGAACCGGGCTGATAACAGTGCCGTCGTTTTTCCAGGCAACCACAGACGAGCGTTGTATAGCAAAACCACATGCCACAATGGTTTGTTGAGTACCTGCCTCATGCAGTAGTTTTGTTACAACTTCATTAACCGAGTCAAGAATTTCATTCGCATCCTGCTCGATATGACTGTCACTGATGCGCCTGATTTTTATTTTTTTAGTGTACTCACAAACAAGCTCACCCGCTTCATCAAACAAACAGGCGCGACTGGCATGGGTGCCCTGATCTATGGCTAAATAATATGTCAAAGTTCAAACAGTTTAACGGTGACCGGTAAATGGTCGCTAAACCCGCTCGGGTCGAAGTTGCGGCCAGCAGAAGGACGACTGAATCGCCTCGGTTTGCTGGACTTTAGCATGTCACTGGTCTTGAAAATCTGGCATGAATCACTGACCAGCTGAAGCTGGCTTTCTTTTCTTAATAACGGGCGGTTGACCAGGATCTGGTCGAGCATGCCCCAGCTGTTATAATAATGCGTACCACTTTGATCATTTTGTAACGGCCACATCAGGTTGTATAGATACGGCTTGCGTGATCGTTTCGATTTAACTTTTGATGAATCTTTAAGTCCCAGTGCATAATGGGTGATGGAACGATTAAATGGTTCATCATTAAAATCGCCCATCACAATGATTGGGACCTCTTTTTCAAAGTTTGCGTAAATTCGCTCTATCCAGTAACTCATGGTTTCAGCAGCGATAATACGATAAGGCTCGGTTTCAAGGTCACCGCCAAGTTTGCTCGGCCAGTGATTACCAAGAACCACTAAATCATTTTTCTGCTGCGATTTAGTTTGAAAATTGACCTGAACAATGTCCCGTGTGGCATTTCGTTTGACCACTACATGTGAAAAGATATCTTTTTTTGCTGGTTTTTTGAACAGGTCATTATCGTAGATAAAAGCGACATCAATGCCTCTGGCATCCCCGGTATCAGAATGTACGACAGCATAATTTCTTCCAGTGAATGCCAGCGCATCAACCAGTTTTTCCAGTACCGTTTTATTTTCAACTTCGCAAACCCCTAGAAGGTCTG
Source organism: Gammaproteobacteria bacterium (assembly GCA_013138755.1). Classification (GTDB taxonomy): domain Bacteria; phylum Pseudomonadota; class Gammaproteobacteria; order SZUA-229; family SZUA-229. Next base: position 3,701 of record WTCC01000245.1, on the reverse strand, counting down.
GCCCGTTGTTGTTATTCATCTGCGAGATAATTGACGCAAGTTGTTTTAGCTTATTGTTTAATACTGTGTTGTTCCAGCCGACTAACTCACTTTTAAGCTTCTTCTGTAACCATTCAGGTCGGTCAGTTGAATTCGCGACATCGAACAAGTTTTCAAGATTCCACCAGGCGATAAAATATTCCATAGTCATATTTTCTGTTTGCTTACGATTGTTATCTTAAATTACTGCAGCCAGACAAGCATTATTCATGATAGCCGACTTTTATGCATTATGTCATGATTATTCTCGATTAAAAACAGCGTGCAATATAAAAAAATCACCGTCGATAATATGGCTGTCCATTACTATCATTACTATAAAGTGTTGCATAAATATTCATCGTCATTTGTTTTCCACACGCGGTAAATACTCCCTGCAGGCTTGACGTTAGCGTCCATGCTGCCGACAGTCTCGAAACCAAATGACGATGAATACTTTTGCAACGATTAATTGTTCTATACTTGTTGTTTCCTGTTTTCTGAATGTGGATAAGTAAATCATAAATCTCTAATTTGCATTTTATAAATGATTAGGTGTAGAGTTCCTGATCTTATCTAATAATACAAAGTTGGCTATTCTGGTAATACATGGAATGGGTTCTCAAACTTTTGAGTTTGCAGAAGGTATGATCGAAGAATAAAAATAAGTGGCTTACTGATAAAATTATTTTCATAATGCCAGTATTTACAAATTTATAATAATTATAAAAGGAGTTGATTTTGAAACGACTTATCGTATGCTGTGATGGCACATGGAATAATCCTGAACAGGAAGACAATGGAATTGCTGCACCCACCAATGTAGTTAAAATTTACAATGCTATAGCAGAGCGTGGTGCTGATGACGTGGAGCAACTGAAATATTATCATCCTGGTGTAGGTGGTGAGGATACGGGTATTATTGATTCTGTAATGGGTGGTGCCATAGGTGCAGGTATTGGTCGGCATATTTGTAGTGCTTATCACTGGTTGGCTAACAATTATGAAAAAGGCGATGAGATATATTTGTTCGGCTTTAGCCGTGGTGCGTTTACTGTTCGAAGCCTGAGTGGCATGTTAAGTAAAGGATTACTTGATTTGCGTAAAGTGAAGTCTGATGATTCATGGGCGCGCGTTAAAAAAGTATATGAAGGTGGATATCGTAAAGATGCCGCACGCAGCAAATGGGCAGAATCTGCCTGGGCTTTTATCAATAAGAGCACAGTAAAACTTCCTATTTATTTTATTGGTGTATGGGATACCGTTGGTGCTTTAGGTGTGCCTGATGACCTGGAAATATTTAATTTATTTGACGACAGGGAAAAGTGGCAATTTCATAACACTTCTCTGGGTGCAAATGTTAAATATGCCCGGCATGCCATGGCCATTGATGAAGTGCGTTCCAGTTTCAGCATTACCCGTTGGGAAAATGCAGGCAAGCATAAAGATGCTAAAGAGGTCTGGTTTCCGGGTGCACACTGTGATGTCGGTGGTGGTTATGCCAATTGTGGTCTCTCCAACGGTGCGCTGAAATGGATGATGGCAGAAAGCGGGGATGTTGGCCTTGAATTTAGAGCGGAAGTAGCGCAAAACATCAGGGATAATCCACTGGGTGTATTACACAATTCTTACAAAGGTGTATTTGCAAAGCTACGATCCCGGCCTCGTAATGTAGCAGCGATGATTCCGGAAAATGATCACCTGTTTCACACAAGTGGCATGCAGCGCCAGAGTGTTTCACCTATCGAATATTCTGCATATCATCCAACCAGGGTGCTGAAAAAAGGTGAGTCATATACGGTTGATGTTTTTGCAGGCACCCGCTGGAACAATACTTCTGTTTATTTAGAAGCCGATAGTCAGTATATTTTCTCTGCTACAGGTAAATGGCAGGACAGCAAAGATAGTTGTGACTGGAAAGGCACAGAAGATGGCAAGTTGACAACAGGTGATGTTATTCGTGCGACATCATCGTTTTTAGGCAAGTTTGAAACTATTTTCAAAAAACTGTCAAAGAATGAATCAACCGATTTTCTTGGCACAAAACGGGTGGAATCTATGCCCTGGTTTACCCTCGTCGGCGCTATCACAAATGATGGTGGAAAAGATAATGCAGTATCTAATGACGGTAGTGCGAGACCACATCAATATGTGAATTTGGTTGATTATACTAAAGCAGCAAAGCCATTGAGTGTTTCTAGTTCAGGTTATCTTTATTGCTTTCCCAATGATGTATGGAGTCTCTATGACAATAATCATGGAAGTGTTCGGCTAACAATAAAACGTGTTTTATAAAGTAACTATTTCACTGCTGTCCCGTTAACTGTTAGAGGTATGGAATGGGACCCGTTGCCTGAGACCATATGCCGCGTGGATGCGGCATCCGAGCGTACATGGACGTATTTAAAGCGTGTCTCAGGCGACGGGTACCAATTCATGTCTCGGATAGTATAAAAGTTCCCGGATAATTTTTTATGCAAGTGTTTTAATGATGATCTGCAAGATGTTTGCAAATAGAAATAGCATGATTTTGATAGAGATTACTGAGGTAAATAAATGATAATTTTAATTACAAATAGAAATTTACATGTTTCGCCAGATGATTCACCTGTCGTTGTTGCAGCAGATAAAATTGGTCAGCATTTAGGTAACAAAGGTATCTATTGTGCCCATGTACTTAATTCATCAGCTGACACTATAAATATTTACCCTCAGGGTCAGGAACAGGATTTATTTAATTTAATTAGTGCAGCAGATCGTCGTAAGCCATGGGTATTTTTTACGCACGGGAACAATCAAAACACACGTAAAAATATAAAAAAATGTAAGTCAATAGAAGACAATCATGGTGCTAATGTCATTGCATTTTCATGGCCGTCACAGCCTTATATGGAGCAAGACAAGTTTACTAAACTAATCAGGAAACATGCAAAAAGGGCTGCATTATATGTACTGAAGTTACCAGTCTCATTTTCAGGTTTAGGCAAAGATGCTGTTTTATTAATTAAAGACTATTACGTTAATTATAAGCAAGCACAAAAAAATGCAGTAGATTCTGCCCCGGATTTAAATTCCGCGCTTCAACTTACTAATCGATTGTTATACAGGCATTTACCGGCAAATACAAAAAAAGTCTTTTTAACGCATAGCCTGGGCCATATTGTTTTGCAGACATTTGTTGAAAGTGGCTATAAGCTACCTACCAAATTTGATAATACCATCTTACATCAGGCTGATGCAGATTCCGATGATCATCATAAGTGGGTGCCGGAACTGCTTAATAAATCAGCAAATTTATACATTACGGCAAATCAATATGATTTTGTGTTGGCGTCATCTCGTATCGCAAATGGTGAAGAACGCCTGGGTCAAACAAAAGATTTCACTATCGCAAAAAAAGTAAAGTACATTGATTTTTCTGATGGTGCATGGGTGTATGAAGATCATAACTTTTTTACAGATGAAGCTGGTGATGCAAACGATGATATATTTGCATTAATAAGTCGGTTGTTAAAAGGAGGGGCGGATGCTTTACCTGATAAACCCTATACATCCAGGAATGGTTTTTCTAGAACAGTAAAATCTAAACAGGTTTATCGTTTGCAAATGATACTTGATCCTACCGGTGATGGTGATTCAAATGATGATGAGCAGTTTATGCCAAGTTTATAATTAACGTTAAA
>WTCC01000207.1 GCA_013138755.1 Gammaproteobacteria bacterium | reverse complement strand
GTAAGTGTGTATCTCGCATGGCGCACTGGTGGCGCACTCACTAGTAACAAATGGCAATAAGCAGCAATCATTAACAAGAAGCGCATTAGACTAACTCTTTGAAATATTAGTTGTTACTTCTTGTTGACTATCGTGATTGATTGGATATCACAGACTTTTAATCCGATGGTCGAGCGTTCAAATCGCTCACGGCCCACCATATAAATCTCATTTAGAGATAAATGAGAAACAAAAAAGCCCCGAACTATGTTCGGGGCTTTTTTGTTTTAAAGATCTAAACCGGAAGATTTACTTCTATGATTTATTTCCTTTGGCTAGGCCCATTAATTTCCAAACCATTACTCATGTAAGTATGGAAGTACTCAAGAGCGTTGTATTCATCACTCTGAGCTTTAAATGGTTTTGCGCGTACCTGTTTGTTACAACCGCCATAGCGACGATGCAGTGTACCCATGCCTGCCCATTTGTTACGATAAACAGGGAAGCCCGTTGTCTGACCTAAGGCAGGGCTTAGTAGATCAGCACGAATTTTACTGCCTGAGTAGTAGTAATGGCAGTCAGCACAAGCCATGTTTAACTGGCCACGTTTCGCGTAGAAGTGTTTCTTGCCACGATTGTAAGCTGCGATAGCTTTCGCATCGTTTGGTACTTTCACACTGGTTTTGTGACCACGTGACAGTGATGTTAAATAAGCGCCAATCTCGGTGATAGCACCTTTTTTCCATTTAAGTTTTTTCTCACCATTGTCAGTGCGACATGTGTTGATTGCAGCTTCCATAGTGACAACTTTTCCGCTGTCAGTATCAAAATAAGGATAATTTTGTTTTATGCCTTTTTTGTAGTTAGGGAAACAGTCTGCATAACCTTTACCGTTAGCAAATTTCTTGTGAAATTTACCTTCGCCGTTATCGACAGCAATCTCATAGGAAGGGAATTCTTCAAATGCTTCCCACTGTTCACGTGCACCTGCATCCAGGGCATATACTCCATTGATATAATCATTCATCGGTACTTCAGGAAATTTTTTCGTGAAGTAAGAGCGGAATGCTGTTAAATCATCATCTGGCGTAGCTTGAGCTGCAAACGGTGTTGCAGCTATCAGCATGACAGATAATGCAGTAGCAATTTTTTTCATGGTTCACCTTTTTAATTGTTATACCAAAAATAATGAAGAGAGAGCTGAATCGCTCTCTCTTACTAATTATTTCATCTTGGCTTCGGTTGAGTCACTCTTGCCAGTATTATCTACCCAGCTAATCTTGATCATATCGCCTGATTTAGCACCAGTGAATGCGAAAGAAAGGAATGGGTTTTTAGAAATAGTAGCGTTCCATTGCGCGTTCATTACTGTTGTGCCGCCATGTTCGCAAACGACTTCTTGAATGAAATGTGCTGGGATTAGTTTTCCAGATTTTTTATCTTTGCGCAGACCAGTTTCCATTGGGTGACTGATTAAGCATTTTACTTTTGCTTCGTCGCCTTTAACTTTAGCGCGTATTTTAATTGATGATTTAGCCATCTTGATTAACCTCTTTTATCTATGCTTAACCGCCGCAACCACCGATGGTGACTTTGACGTTTTTGGAAGTGCTATACAGTTTGCCGCCAGCTTTTATAACTGCGGTTACATCGGATGTTTTACCCATCTTAATACGGGTGGAAACAAAACCTTTTGTATTTGCACCAAGGTTAAAGGTTGCAGCTAGCGGAGTACCGTTTTTTGCAACAATGATGCTGATGGCTTCAGTGTTGGCGATTTTGCTGGTTACCGTGATAGGTACAACAGCACCGTTTTCTGCGATGTCTGGGGCTTTTAATTTGATATCGCCACTTTCAGTTGCACTTGAACTGCCAAATGCTGCTTCCAGGGCAGTGTTTGTGTCTTTCGCTTCAAAAGCAGCTTTAGGCCATGCGGCTAAAACAGTTTTAGGTGTTAATAAACCTGCACTGATAGCAATGCCTGTCGCACCTGCAGCAAAAGTACCTTTGAGTAAAACTCTTCGATTCTGATTCATCTAGTCGTACCTTTTGACTTTTATAATGTGTGGATAAATTTGGTTACCAAGTCGATTTCTTTGCCTGACATCACAGCGTGAGGTCCAAAAGGAATCATGATGGTATTCGGGTTGTTGGTGCGAGCATCGTAGATTTGAGCACGAAGTTTATCGTAGTCAGGAAAACGAGCTTTCATCGCGATCAACGGTGGCCCAATATTGCCTGCAAGTGATCCACCTTCTATTTGGTGACATGCTAAACAATTACCTTTTTTTCTGTTAAATGCCAATTCTTTACCTTTCGTTAAATCAGCACCTTCTTCAGCACTAGCAATGCTAGGTGCAAGACCAAGGCAACTAATTAAAGTAACAATTGACGCAGTTGTGGTTATATGTGCGGTGATCCGCATTCTTATCTCCTCCTAATTAGTAATGTAGGACTATATTCAAAAGTGAATAGTCATATAGCATACTCTCTGAAACGGATAAGGCAAGGGTTTTTAAGGAAAAAGAGCAGTGCCATAGCCTAAATTTAAGACTGAATGTATAGGTCGTGAATGCTTTTAATTTTGATCTTTATATGCTTGAACTACTTTCTTCAGTTCCTGCTTTTGTGCTTCTAATCGTTTCTTGGTAGATGAACTTATATCCTTTTGTCCGAGGGCGTTGTCATATTGTTGGATGGCTAATTCAATGTAGCCTTGCCGTGCATATTGGTTACCGGTGGATTCGAGAGCGGCAGCGACCTGACCATTAGTGAAGTAAGCATTGGCTAATGCTTTGTAGAGAATTGCGTAATCATCAGTCTGAAGCTGTTTTTTAAGGACGGCGATGCTCTTGTCGGGCATTTTGTTATTGTTTAAAGCGTCTACATAAGCCATGGTAACAGGAAGGTAACCGGGGTATAGATTGACTAACGAGTCCAGAATTTCTAACGCTTTTTTGTCATCCTGTTTGCTGGTATAGGCTTCTGCCAGAGCGAGTCTAAGCCAGGGGTGTGTGCTTTTTTCTGTATGTTCAGACAATATGCCTATAGCGATATCTTCTTTTCCTGTCCGTATAGCTGCTAGTGCCTTCTGGTACTGGCCAATCAAATTATCCCCCACGACTTTGTCATCAAGATAATATTCTGGCTGTTCGCTGAGCAGTATGATCAGGCGCGCTTTAGTAAACTGAAAATCCAGACTGTCCTTTGGCAGATTTTTACTGGTCTCGTCTAAACGATTTTTTGCTTCAGCAACACGGTTGCTACTCAATGGATGTGTGCGTAGGTATTCGATACCATTGTCCGGGCTTTGTTTGAGCAAAATCTCAAAAAATTCCACCATACCTTGAGGATTTATACTGGTATCAGACAATATGCCTATGCCAACACGGTCAGCTTCATATTCATTGCTTCGGGTAAAATTTATTGATGATTGCTGACTGCCCGCAATACCTGACATGAGAACAGCCTGACCGGCTTGTGAGTCTTGTGTGCCGACTAGAATCGCCGCAAGCAGAGTGGCGATTGTTAACGCAGTTGACTGGCCAGAATTGTCGAAGGCTCGAGCGAGGTGCCGCTGGGAAACGTGGGCTATCTCATGGGCTAGCACGCTTGCTAACTGGCTTTCATTTTCTGCCTCCAGGATAAGTTGTGTGTGTATACCGATGTAGGCGGCTGGGCCAGCAAAAGCATTGATGGTGGATGCTTTGATGATAAAAAAACGAAATCTATCGCCAGCAGCATCAGAGTGTGACGCTAACCGCTGACCTACACTATCGAGATAATAATTTATCTGCAGATCATCGATGAAAGTTAAGTTCGCTCGCAGTGAGCGATAAAAACCCAGCCCAAGCAAGCGTTCTTCTTTGCTGCTGAAGTTATCCAGTGTCGGGTCGCCCAATGTTGGTAAGGCGGCAAAAGTTGCAGTGGTGAAAATTGGCAGTAGCAGGAAAATACTACATAGTCTGAAAAAATATTTTTTTGTTATGGTTTGAAACATATTTTGCAACATTGTATCCATCTTAAAACGAATTGGGTGTTTATACGTGTTACCTTAGATGATATCGGGTGTAAAAAGTTGCTAAATACAGGTTATCTTGATGTGTTATTTTTATAATTAATTTAGGCGGCATATGGTTAAAGTTTTTAGCCTCGTGATTAATCGGATAAAAAAGCTTGAAAGCGTATAGTGAATACGACTATTTGGTTGACACCCGATTATATTTAAACTATCTAATAAAACTAACAAAAGAATAATTTTAATTTAATTATCACTTTAAGTCGCTTGACTATAAATCACCTGCCGTTGGAGGTAGATCTAATGCAAACAGTTTTAAAAAAATCACTTATGGCCATCGCGCTTTCAGGTGTAATCGCTTCACCTGTTGCTAATGCGACTAATGGCTTCTTTTCTCATGGTTACAGTACGAAGGAGAAAGGTCTTGCTGGTGCGGGTACAGCGTATTCCCAAGATGCCATGGC
>WTCC01000039.1 GCA_013138755.1 Gammaproteobacteria bacterium | reverse complement strand
AACCACCGGTCGCTGCAATGGATAGATCCACACGACCGCGAATCATTGCAATCCAGCGAATTCTTAATAAGGATTCCATTGAACTGGAAAGTTCAAGATGCGGTTTTATCTCCAGTGTTTCCAGGTCAATGTCCGGTTGATAAAAACGGTTAAACAGGGAGACACCCTGCGCACCTGCCTGTTGCAATTTCAACACCATGTTGGCAATGGAAGAAAACTGCGATGAAAGTTTCATGGTGATGGGTATGCTGACGTGCTGGCGCAAGTCGGTTAACAATTGCAGATACCGGTTTTCAACTTCTTCACCGATTTTTTCAGGGTCGGCGGCGATGTAATACACGTTCAGTTCAAGCGCATCTGCGCCTGCCTGTTGCAGTTCCTTGCCGGAGTCTATCCATCCATTTGTAGAGATACCGTTCAGGCTGGCAATCACCGGAATATCCAGCGCTGATTTATACTGCTGTATACGTTCCAGGTGGTTATCCAGCTCGCTGCTGTAATCTTCCGGTACCGGTTGATACGACTGTGCTTCATAATGTCCCAGAGCCTGCGAATTCACAAAACGTTCAAGCTGCTTCTGTTCATATTCAATCGTCTCCTCAAACAATGAAGGCAGTACCAGTGCCGAGGCACCCGCGTCTTCAAGTTTCTTTGCTGAATCCAGTTCACCGGTTAATGGCGACGAAGAAGGTACCAGCGGATTAGCCAGTTTGAGTCCAAGATACTCTGTGCTCAGATCTATCATGATGCCTGCTCCTTTGTGCTTGCGGCTTTTTTCAGGACAGTTGTCGACGCTTGCAGTTTTCGATGGGGTGGCTCGACGTCACCCTCCTCACTCCATTCGAGACTCGCGAGCTGTTCGTAATATCGATAACGATGCAACACTTCGCGCTGTGACTGTTCCAGGAATTTCTCTGCCTGCTGCGGATTCGTTCGCCATAACATGCTGAAGCGAATTTCAGTTTCGATAAAGTCCCGATAAGGAATCGATGGGGGTTTGGAATCCAGCTTCAACGGGTTCTTGCCTTCTGCTGCATGCTGCGGGTTGTAACGAAATAATGGCCAGTGCCCGCTATCAACAGCAAGCTTCTGGTGCAGATGGTTGTCCTTCAAATCAATACCGTGTGCGATACAGGGTGAATAGGCAATGATCAGTGAAGGCCCCGGATAAGCTTCGGCCTCATGAAATGCATGCATGGTTTGTATGTCCTTGGCGCCATAAGCGACTCGGGCGATATATACCTGTTCGTAATCCATTGCCAGCAAGGCAAGGTCTTTTTTCGGTGTAGCTTTACCGCCGGCTGAGAATTTTGCGACCGCGCCGCGTGGCGTAGCTTTGGATGTCTGTCCGCCGGTATTGGAATAAACTTCCGTATCAAGCACCAGAATATTAACGTCCTCACCGGAGGCCAGCACATGGTCGAGCCCGCCATAACCAATATCATAAGCCCAGCCATCACCACCGATAATCCACACGCTCTTGCGACAAAGATTTTCTGCGACACTCTCCAGTTCGCGAGCAAGCGGTGAATCCAGTTGCTTCAATTTTTCGCGTAAAGACTGTATATGTAATCGTTGCTGCTTTATACCCGCTTCAGTCGATTCATCGGCCTCAAGAATTTGTCCAACCAGGTCATCGCCAATATCCACTTTCAGTTGTTGTAATAATTCACCTGCATATTCCTTTTGCTTATCGATCGCCAGTCGCATACCCAGGCCGAACTCGGCATTATCTTCAAACAGTGAATTCGACCAGGCGGGACCACGACCTTCATTATTTTTTGCCCACGGCGTGGTCGGCAGGTTGCCCCCATAAATGGAGGAGCAGCCGGTGGCATTGGCAACCACCATGCGGTCACCAAATAACTGGCTGACCAGTTTGATATAAGGTGTTTCACCGCAACCGACACAGGCACCGGAAAATTCGAACAGTGGCTGCAATATCATGGCGCCTTTGATGGTGCCTGTTTTTACTGCAGTTCGGTCATATTCAGGTAGCGTCAGGAAGTAATCCCAGTTTTCTTTTTCCTGCTGGCGCAGCTCCGGGCTGTAGTTGACCATGTTCAATGCCTTGTGGCTGGCATTGGATTTATCCCGTATCGGACAGATATCGACACACAATCCACAACCGGTACAGTCTTCGGGCGCAACCTGGTAGCTCATGCGATGTCCCTGAGGAAAGTCCTTGCCTTTCACTACCATCGACTTGAAGGTTTCCGGTGCCTTATCTAAAAGACTTTCATCAAACACCTTGCTGCGAATAACACCGTGTGGGCAAACCAGCGGGCACTTGCCGCACTGGGTGCACAGGTTTTCATCCAGCACCGGAATCTCCAGTGCAATATTGCGTTTCTCATAGGCCGCCGTTCCCAGGGGATAGGTGCCATCATCCGGTAATAAACTCACCGGTATGCTGTCACCACGACCGGCAATGATCTCTCCGGTTACTTTTCTAACGAAGTCTGGTGCACTGCTTGCCACCGGGTCAGCCAGCTCAAATGTGGCATCGGTTTTTTCCGGCACAATAACTTCATGCAGGTTTGCCAGTGTTTCATCGATGGCTTTAAAGTTGAGTTCAACCAGCCGTTTACCCTTTCTGCCATAGGTTTTTTCAACCGCATCTTTTAT
>WTCC01000155.1 GCA_013138755.1 Gammaproteobacteria bacterium | reverse complement strand
ATAGTAAATGTTACAGCAAGCAAACCAGTCCATCGTAGCGGATTCCCCCTTTAGTCTGGATGATAACGCAGCTTATCTGCAGTGGTGTGAACAAAGGCAGCGTTACAGTCAGCCAGCCTTAAATGATCTGCAGGTGTCGATAAAGGACCCATATCAGCTGTCTGTTGATGAAAAGGCCGCAATTGTTGAGCGCTGTAAAAGTTTTAATATGGCTGTTTATCAGTTGCGTGATCCTGGTATTAAGGATAAATCACTTGTGCATGCCCTTGGTAAACAGCTGAGCATGAAAAATCTTGATGCCAACATACGTGCGGATGAGGATAGTGTGAGCAGCCTGGAAGTACGAGAGCAGGCGGGTAACAAATATATACCCTACACAAACAAAGCATTAAGCTGGCACACGGACGGTTATTATAACCCCCTTGAAAAACAGATTTTTGGCATCATTATGCATTGTGTGAGGCCAGCGGCTGAAGGTGGTGTGAATTCGCTGCTTAATCCGGAAAATGTGTATATAAGGCTTAGAGATGAGAACCCTGCTTATTTAGAGGCATTAATGCATCCTGAAGCAATGACGATTCCGGATAATGTTGAAGCAGGTAAAGTGATTCGTGAAGCGCAAAGCGGCCCGGTATTTATGATTAAGCCCCCTGTTGGGTCAGAAGCGGGACGGTTGCATATGCGTTTTTCAGCAAGAAAACGCAATATTATCTGGCGGGATACGCCGGATACGCTTAATGCGGTCGATATGATTAATGACCTGTTGGCAGAAGAGAAAAACGTGTTTAAAGTTAGGCTCGAAGCAGGTCAGGGCATTATATGTAATAACGTGTTGCATAATCGGGCAGCTTTTAGTGGCAGTGATGCACAGAAGCGGTTGCTGTATCGGGCGAGGTATTATGGGGCAGTTGCTGGGGCAGCTGCAATGAATAATGAATAATGAATAATGAATAATGAATAATGAATAATGAATAATGAATAATGCGGTTGGAATGGTTCTGCTTATATTGTTGTTTTTTTGTTTTTGTTTTTAATTATTCACTATTCATTATTCATTTTATTTTTAAAGCAGAGCGAAAAAAATAATGTTGTGGTTAAGTGAAATCCTGATTCAGAATCCGGAAATGAAAGATTTTGAAGAACTCAAAGCAGAGATTAAAAAGCGCGCAGCTGCGGGTGAGTTGTTCTTTCGTATGGATGTAAAACCACAGTTTAATGATACGCCTGCTGACTGGGAAGAAAAGCTAGAAGCAACTTTCACATCAAAATGGTGATGTTTATCTACGGGTAGAGTAAAAATGTTCTGGCAAGAAGACGATAAAAAGAATGATATCGACACCTCCGAGAAGGTGGTTGATCTGCATTACAAAATTGACTGCAAGCAGATTCCTACCTGCCATGCCTGGGAGTTATCACAAGCGTTGTATCAGGCGATGCCCTGGATAAAAGATGAACCTGAAGTAGGCGTACATCAGATACATGGTGCCGCTTCAGGCAATGGTTGGGAGCGTCCACCTGATGGTGAGTTGATTCATCTGTCAAAGCGTACACGTATGCATCTGCGCGTCCCGATAGCGCGCATCGAGGATGCCGCTGAGCTGGTAGGTAAAACACTGGATATTTCCGGTCACTCGGTGGACATCGGTAAGATGACAACAAAATCTATCGATCCTTTTTCAACTATTTTCTCTCGTTATATCGTTGTCTCTGAGGGTATGACCGAGGATGATTTTTTGCAGTGGGTCGTCGATGACCTGAAGTCACGAGGTTTGCAGCCACGTAAACTGCTGTGTGGAATGGGGCATGAGTTTGAGGCTGATGGCAAAAAAATCGAAACCAGAAGTTTGATGGTAGCTGACCTTGATAAGGCGACTTCTGTTGCATTACAGGAAGTTGGTATCGGTCCGCACAGGCATTTGGGTTGTGGGATTTTTGTTCCACACAAAGGTATAAAGGCAGTTGGTGAAACAGAGGATAAGTCTCATTTTTCAGGAAGTTAGGAGCGGAACCTAAAGTTAAATACGAGGTCAAGAGGTCGCGGCTACGTTGCACGCTGACTTTTCTGTCAGAAGAGTCTACCCCATTAGAAATACTGGAAATAAAACGTTTATTCAGCTAGTATTTGCGCCAAATTTCACAAACTCCTATTTGAAAAGGTGAACTAATCATGGCAGCACTAGACTCAGTTGATAGAAGCGCAAACGGCTATCTGGAAAACATAAACGACTGGAACGAAGAAATCGCAGCAGAGCTTTTTGCTGAAGAAGACATCGATCCTACTGAAGAACATTGGGACACTGTGCGTTATGTCCGTCAATGTATACTTGACGGAGATGAGCCGAATGAGCGTGGCATAATGAAAGCCATGGGCAAAAAATGGGGGCGTAAAGTTTCTTCTAAAGAAATGTACGAAATGTTTCCTGAAATGCCGTCTAAGCAGGGTCTGAAAATCGGTGGTTGTCCGCAGAGTACACGCAAAGGCGGTTACTGACCTATCATTAAAAGCGAGCACACCGCACGATATCGTGCAATGCACTTTTAACATTGTTGAATTTTAGTTTATCCTTCCCATTTGTAGATATATGGGTAAGATAGTGCACAGGCTAAAATTTCAGTTATAGAA
>WTCC01000310.1 GCA_013138755.1 Gammaproteobacteria bacterium | reverse complement strand
ATGGTAGTACGTCAAGGTGAAGTCGGCCTGGCTTTCAGCCATGATAGCCAGCAATGATTCGATCAGTGCTTTATCTTCATCTGCCTTAACATCTGCCTTAACATCTGCCTTAACACCGGCCTTATTATCGGCATTACTATCGGTATTTATGTAAGTGCGGGCTGTTAAACCGCATTTTGCCCGCATATTCGCCAGCCAGGCTTCATCGTAGCGCTCGATGTATTTCTGTAGAATATTTTTCGCCATATCAACGCCGTCATCGATATCATCCGCAAATAACGGCAACAGTGTTTCCGCAAAACACGATAGATTCCACAGCCCGATGGATGCCTGGTTGTTATAGGCATAACGTCCATCGCGATCGATGGAACTGTAAACCTGGGTGTGATTATAAAAATCCATAAATGCACAGGGGCCGTAATCAATGGTTTCACCGGCAATGGACATATTATCCGTATTCATCACGCCATGGATAAATCCGAACTGCATCCATTGTGCGATCAGGCTGGCCTGGCGCAGCACCACCGCTTCGAGTAAAGCGGCATATGGATTCTGTGCATCGGCCACTTCAGGATAATTGCGCTCGATGACATAATCCGCCAGCGCCTTAACCGACGCAACATCTTCCTGCATATGAAAATACTGGAAGCTGCCCACACGAATAAAACTGGATGCCGCACGGGTGATGATGCCGCCAGGCAACAGCTGCTCACGCGCCACCTCTTCACCGGTGGTCACCGCTGCCAATGCACGCGTGGTAGGCACATTAAGTTTAAACATCGCCTCACTCAACAGGTATTCACGCAGTACCGGCCCCCGCGCCGCACGGCCATCGCCATTGCGTGAATAAGGCGTTTGACCCGAGCCTTTTAACTGAATATCCAGGTAACCCCCATCGGCAAGACCCAGTTCACCCAGGTAAATCGCCCGACCATCGCCCAGCTGGGGGCTAAAACGCCCAAACTGATGACCGGCGTAGGCCATAGCCAATGGCTCACTGCTCTGGTGAATCAGGTTACCCGAGAAGATACCTGCGAGAAGGTCATCGTCCTGATCATGTTTATAGTCATCACCAACCACGCCAAGTTCTGCCGCCAGCTCTGTGTTGAATATAATTAAGCACGGCTGCGCAACAGGGGTAGGCTTAGATAACGCGTAAAAGCCCTCGCCAAGCCCCAAATATTTGTTTTTAAAAGAAAAATTAATCAATGCTGATCTCAGACAAAAGAAGGTTACCAGTAGATGGTTAATGGCAGAAGTTTAACTTATATGTCGAGGCGTATTGCCTGAGAGAGTATGTGGATTCGAGTGCGAACAGGATCAGGCAAAAAAACAATCGAGCCTGACCCTTTGATGATAATTTAATTCTTTCTTTTTAATACCTGAAATGGAATAAAACAGACTAACACTTGATACACTGCACTGGATTGTTATATAAATAAAAAACCCATGTTAAATAACAAACCAATAACCATCTTTGGCTGTGGCTATATCGGCAAATTGCTGGCTCGGCAACTACTGAAGAAAAACATAAGCGTCACTGGTGTTGTCAGCAGCGAAATCAGCCAGGCTGAATGCCAGAAATGGAACATACCCTGCGACATCATCGAGCTGGATAAACCACTACCAGACATCGACCTGAGGCATCATCGTGTTATCTACCTCACGCCGCCGCCACGCAGTGGACAAGCAGATACACGAATGACGAATTTTCTGAATGCCATCGAAAAACACACCCCTGAAAAATTCGTATTAATTAGTACAACCGGTGTTTATGGCGACTGTAAAGGCGACTGGATCGATGAAACAGCGCCTTTGAAGCCGACAGCTGACCGGGCTTACCGTCGCGCAGATGCCGAACGACAAGTGCAGCACTACTGCCAGCATCATGGTACTCCACTGGTCATCCTGCGCGTAGCCGGCATCTACGGCCCCGGCAAACTACCACTGGCACGCATTAAAAGCGGCCAGCCCATCGTCAATCAGCAGGACTCACCTTTCACCAATCGAGTCCATGCGCATGACCTCGTCGATGTTTGTGAAAAAGCATTACTAAACTCGGGCATCACAGGGTTCTACAATGTCACCGATGGCCATCCAGGTACCATGTATGAATATTTCACCGGCGTAGCAACAGCGATGAATTTACCCGCACCGCCTGCAATATCGTTAGAAGAAGCGCAGCAACAGTTATCCGAGGGCATGCTGTCTTATATGGCAGAGTCCAGACGCATCAACAACAAAAAATTGCTGCATGATTTTGAGCTCAAGCTGAAATACCCGACACTGAAAGACGGACTTAAACAGTTAGCCGAAACATAAAAACAGCTTTGTTTTATCAGAAAATTGCGTAGCGGGCGGGATTATTGAAATTAAATAGATTCACCCTCCGAGTCTGATCCTTTTGATATTGTTGGAGTAAAGTACGCAGAATTTATGCCATTATTCATCTTGGGTATATCAGAAACAATTACTTTCTGACCCCGTTTTTTTCTATTTATCTCACCGAGGCATAATACTCACGACACTCGGTCTCACGTCCGCGCACGACACGTTGCCCGGTTAAGGTACCGTGCGTTTCTGTCACTACCGTGTGCTGGCCTTCGTGATGTTGATCGTCATAAAAATAAATTACCAGCCAATCATGAGTACGCTTTAATTGATGAGCCCGTGCCGTGTTAGAAAACAGCGCGGTGAAGTGCCAGCCCTGTTTGCTAACATGCATGACAGGTAGCCAGGCTTTACCCTCAGGATTAAAACGTTTCGGCGCGATCATCGGTAGCTCAGCGGCGCTGGCTTTTTTTCGATACTGTTTATCCACTTGTAGGATTAATTGCACAGAAGGTTCAGTAAAGGGTTCATTTGGCTGTGGTCCGGGTCGTTGTCCTCCTAAAACCTGAGCAAGCCAGGCCTGCACCATGGCTACCTTCCCGGGACTGAATCCTGGAATTTTTTTCAGCCGCTGATTATGTGCTGCCGTCTCAAGCGCTTCCAGACTATCTATATGCAAGTGTTCAATAATTCGATGCGCCAGTTTCGGACCAATGCCCGGAATCTCTTCAAACAGGGCAACCGGATCATGCCCCCCTGTTAAACTTTCCAGGCGACTCATGCGCCCCAACGCCACGTACTCATAAATCGATCGTGCGATGCCTTCACCAATACCCGGCAACGCCACTAGACCTTGAAAGTCCTTGCGCGCCACGATTTCACTCACCGGTTGAGGGAGTCTGGAGATGACACTGGCAGCATTTCGGTAAGCACTCACACGATAAGGATTTGCTCTTTGCTCTTTGCTCTTTAAGCAGAGTCGCAATTTCCAGTAACTTGTCGGCAATATCCTGATTAATCACTTTTGTGTCACATCATAAGGAAAGGTGTCAGAGTTAAAGGGGACGGAGGGAAGTACCCCTGATTGCTCTTAAAACCGTGGTCTGTCCCGAATATTATTCTTGACTATATGTAAACCTTGGCCTGCTCCCTGTTTTCTACATTGATGGGTTAAGTTGACAGTCTGTAATTAAATAGATCTGTTCCTTTTTGTTGTATGTATCAGTAGTGCGATGACAGCGCCGGTAAAGGCAAAGGCCATGTCCTTTTGCGTATCCCATTCGTCTCCCTGTGTGACAAGCTGCAAACAATCCGGTTCGCGGCAAAAAAGCACCATGCCGATCCACTCCAGGATTTCGTACCAGGCACTGATACTGCTAATAAACAGGAAGGCGATCAGGTAACTTAATTTCCTGGAATATTTTTGATGATAAAAGATCTCATAAAACGGTATAAACACCAGCAGGCCAAAGAGAAAATGGATGAACTGGTCATAATAGTTTCGTTCCAGGCCTAACCAATCGGAGAACCAGATAAAATAGGTCATCTTTTCATAGGTTAAATGTGCTCCAAAAAGATGCAAAACGGCAAAAAATATCGCGCCGAAGAATGTCCAGTTATTAAAGGTATATTTTTTGTCGAGCCAGACAAATAAGGGGAATAATGTCACAATCAGAAAATTTTCCATCATCCAGATACCACGATGGACAGGGTCAATTGCCAGCGCAATCCAGCACAAGACAAAGAACACTAACAAGGATTTTTTAAACATTGTTTATCTCGTTGTCAGTTTCTTGCAGATCAAGATTTGGATCATATAGCATCTTCATTACAAAATATAAAAAGGGGAAAAACCCACTCACTGCTGCCCCATTTAATTGCATGTGAACTGATTCCTTGGTCTCGTAAAATTCACAACCTGTTGAACTGCAGCCGTGTCCTGTTATCGCTATGGGTGATGAATAAAGTCCCCTTGTCTTCAAAAACCAGGGTCACTCGAGCGCCTTCAACTAGCGGCTCAGTAATGCAATCGGTAATAAAACAGTCCTTTATATCATGCTGCTCACCGATATTGATCAACGGATAGGCAAACGGCGATCCGGCCAGTTGTTTAACCGGCACCGGCGCCTCCGTCTGAATTCGCCAGAATACGATACCCGCATCGAAATACAGCTGGTGCCAGCGCCAGTTCACCTTGATAAAAAGGGCATCGACTTCCTGGGCCATTTTTCCGTGATACCAGTACTGCTGACAGATCAGCTCTTCACATAGCTGTTCTGTCAGTCTTGGTGGTATGCCATCGATTTCAAGCATTTTTAGTTACTCTGAATTAAAGTGGCGAGTGAGATTACTATTTAAGCACATGTTGAAATTTATCAAAACTTAATCCCTCCCGTCCTCTTCTATTTTATTGTTCAATTCAATTATTGGCTCGATGTCTTTTGCGGTCGTTGATTCGAATAATGTCATCGATTTTGGCATTAAAACCTGAGTACAATAAACTTTTATTTCATCATATAGCTGTTGTGGATTGTCGGCATAACGGCGTGAAAAGTGGAATGGAACCAGGCGAGACACGCCAGCTTCCGTGGCAATTTCTCCACAAGCACGCGTTGTTAAATGGCCATTACGCGCTGCATGATCAGCATCAGCCTCAATGAAAGCCGCTTCACAAAAAAAAGTATGTGCATGTTGTGCTAACTTGATCAGCTGCTGACGATTGTTCTCCGTGTCAGCAAGATCGGTGGCATAGACCAGTTTTTTTCCCGGCATAATGAGCACCAGTTCGTCAGCCAGTGAACGGGTGGAGGCTTCACTTCCGTCTGGCAGCTGAATCATTGCTGTTTCATTCTTGCTTAACAGGTTTTGTTTTAATTCATTCAGCCAGGGCCCCGGTCCTAATCCACGCGCTTCAAGACGGTCTTTGCGAATGTTGATCTGTTTGTCAGGCTCAAAGGCAAAAGCAATCACCGGGGTGCCATGATGATCAAGTGTCACACCGCGTATCCGAAAGCCTGGCTCATTGAGTAGTATGCCGTTCACTACCTCAATTTCATCCAGTAGCTGGCGTTCGGCATAAGCGGCCTGTAGATGAAAACGTTTTAATCGATCTGCATGGAGCTCCATTACCTCAAAGCTTGCGCCACTGTCTTCAACGCGATCCCACAAAATGCCTTGCAAAAAACCCTCGATGTGTTTCGCTAAACCCGGTGGGCCAAAGAGTCGACATGATGGGTAGTCACCAAGACGTGAACGTAATAACCAGAGGAAACCGCCAATGTGATCCATATGGGCATGACTGATGAATACATCAGTTACCTGATGGGCAATGCGTGCAGGTAAACGACTGCCATTACCCAAATCGAACAACAAACTGCGCCGCTGATGTCGCATTCGCAAATGTAATAACGCATCACCAAACACACCGTTAACCAAAGCGACATCGGCCGAACCCACGCGACCAGCAATGCGCGGACCATCATTGACCTCAACAGACGGTAGCACATCAGCCGGGGGAAGATAGTCGAACCGCTCCCCTGCAAAGGGTTTTGCGGTTTCAATTAAACCATTTGTATTCCGGGCTGCATCACGTATTAACAGTGTATCAGCGTCAATGATTTCATTAGACAATGTCGCAGTTAACACATTTTTTTCAACATGCTGCACCTCGCCCATAGCCACAGTACGGCCAGCCTGTAACAACGCAACCTGTCTTCCTGTCCAGATGCTGGTTTCACTCAGTGGTGGCGGCGTGCCGATAAGATTGACCCTGGTAAGATCGAATTGTTGCTCAATCCCCTTAGTGATATGAGCATCCCATTGTTCAGTACGTCGCCGAGCTCGCACCCTTTTACCTGGCCGCACTGCTTCTGCAGCTGCCTGTACGACAAACAATTCAACCGGCAGTGCACGTAATTCATCAAGCAGTGATGGTGGTCGATCCTCTTCAGTCAATGCCAGTACTGCATCAGCACCTGTTGCTTCGACCAGTCCTTCAAGCAGTTCCCGCCCGGCAATACCTCGCGCCATTCCAGGTCCATCGATCAACACCATACCTTCAGGCAATTGTTGTACTAATGATCTAACCGCTGATACCAAAGGTAAACGAAAGCGTCCCGCATCCAGTGTACATAGCCCGGCATAATCAACCACCTGCCATGTTTCTTTCTGCCACTTTGCTATCGACACAAAACCTGGCGCACCAAAAGCCGGTGAACCCGGATCGGCATTTAGACACCAGCATGATCGATTGGATGCAACGATGGCGTCTGCTAACCTGGCCGCTAGCGTCGACTTACCCGCACCCATAGGACCGAACAGCAATACACGCCGATCATGTTGCATCACCGCAGCAATAATATCAGCAGCATTAAGTGCTAACACAGGCAAATCGTAATCGAATTTAGTGCTTACCATAAACTGTATGATTCTCGGTTGACTTCACTATGTTTGTAATCCTTTTCAGTCCAGTTTTAATATTGGGTAGCGTTCTATATCTTCACGGTTCCAGATCGAGATGCCAGCTTGTTGTGCAACCGTTTCTACTGCAATAATAACATCCGGGTCATCAAAATTGATCTTGCATGGCGAACCTGATTGTTCGAGTTGATCAAGTATGTAAGTGTCGAGAAATTTTTCTTCCTCAATAGTGGATAAACGACCTTTGAAGCCACGGCGGTGCATGCGTACATGAAATGTTTTATTGGCGACTTTTGGCAACAGTGTTTCTACAACGGCTCTTGCCTGGGTTTCGAATTGTTCAGCAAATTGGAAAGTAAAGCCATGAGTGACAGGCATTACCCGGCTAATGACTGTTTGCAAGTCTGCATCTGCATTTAATTTTTTCTGTAGTTGTTGCAGCGTTTGTTGTGTGTCTTCAGTTTGCATTACCAAAACATTATGAAATTCTGTTTTAGCCAATACACCGAACGGTTTCAGGCATTGCCAAGCCTGCTCGAAAAAGTGTTCCTGAATGGTAATAACAACATTCCACTTTGTCATGTTCGTAATGCCTTATGTCTTGTTTGTGTCATTTGCGACTATCTTTTTATTGATTCACGGAAGGCTAATCAGCCATGCATCGGGGTTTATCTGTCTGGTGATAAATTCCACATTCATGAATTGCTTGATAACTGTCATGTTAGTAATGGTATGCAAACTTGGTTTTTGTGTAAGAAATGCACCTTGCCCTGCCAGGGCCAAAGGTATTAATAATTGATCTGCCAAATTTTTCCCCACAACAGCATTGGATTGTAAATAATGTTTAGCATCATTAACTGCTTTTGCTGCCACTTGTTCAGCAGGTAATCCACGCTCACCAAACGCACTAAACACTTCTGTTACAGATTCACTTCGCACGTAAATTAAAACAACATTACCCGGACCATAGGCTGATTCAACCAACTGAAAATGCAACTGATCCGGTGAATAGCCAAGAGAGCCGGCAATAACCTTGAGCTCTCGGTATGCAATATGTTCAGCTAAATGGGCTAACAATACTTCTGCACTTTGCTGCAGAATCTTGCCGCGTTCGGTTAACATCAGTGGTTTTAATCTTTCAACAGGCTGGATTGTAATATGTAGAATTCCGCCACCCCCAGGTGCAAAACCTGTTCGATCAAGTCGGGCAGTTATCCCTGGCCCCATTCGTTGAATCAGTGGTAAAAATGTTTTCACCAGAAAATCATAGGGTGGTGCAAAAGGATTATGAGTGCCCCCTTCCAGAACCAGGTTTGATGGTTTGTCTGCCATCATTAAAGCCGGTAATAATGTTTGTAACACAAGCGTGGTGCTTCCAGCCGTGCCAATAGAAAAGTGGTAATCACCGGGCGTTACCTGTTTGGGAATAAAAAAAAGTTGCTGTGAACCGATCTCGGCACCTTCGACATCGGCATCAACAATGGTTCTGGCTGATGTCACAGCAGTTAAATGTTGTGACTGCAGTCCGGGCCTGTCCCTGTTCGCACGGATATGTGTGATCTGAAATGGTTTTCCCAGGCACATGGAAAGGGCCAGCGATGATCGAATTATTTGACCACCACCTTCACCCTGGGAGCCATCAATATTTAGTAATGCATCATGCACGCGTGTCTCGGCTAGAATAATAGTAACAAGCTACTTTATTAATAATATACATTATGTGGGCTCAGGTTATTTGGTATCGGCACCCGAGAATTTAATATCGATCTGTAAAATGCCTTCAAACCATGTGTCCACAAGTAACTTGCCCGGCTCTTGAATAACTTCAAACAGAGGCTGAGGCGATGGTGAAATACGGGTATATTTTAGCTTGTCAGCCGGATAACTGATGATTAGCGTTACATGGTAAGGGTAAAAACCATCGAGAAACCGCCGATAGTATGGGCCATTGCTTACAACGAAAGTATCCTGACTGGTCTTTTCAAGTATTTGTACCTCTGCCTGTACGCATATATGCGCCGATGCACTGACATCTTCCAGCTGGATGGTTTGCCCATCTACTTTGGCTCCACCGATATTGCCTGAGGATGTAATCTTTAACTGTTTTATGTTTTTATAATAATGAACCACATCCATTTTACCGACCGGGTCAAGATTTCGGTAACATTGATCCAGACCGACCCAGCCAGTCGCCAGGCTTTTCTTAGTTATCGACAGCACAGCCCCGGAATGTAAAATACTTTTATCAGTAATCGGCGCTATGAATTCTAATTCCCCTTCGTTGACATCCTCGATGCTCAGGTCGCTGTTATCATTAAACCAGTCTTCGCCGGGTGTTTGTTCTGTGGGCACAACTGCATAGACAGGCCCGATATTAAAAGCCACTAAAAATATACATAAAAATAATGTTTTAACCGGCCGCATAGTAAATGAGTAAATAGTCATAGTTCTCCATCAGTGCTTATTTCGTATAAGCTGAAGAAGCTGGCCCAGGTGCAATGTTGTAACGTGCTTTTGCGATAGTTCGGTGGTTATGCCAAAAAGCTCGGCATAACGTTGAGGGGGTGAAAATTGTGTAAAACGGTCGCACATATTGAGTTATATAATAGTACAAACAGGGGCAGCTTAATGTCCAGCAAACAGCTCGCGACGACTTTCAATGCATTGGTATTTCACTTCGAATCTTTTGCAAAGTAAATCGCCGCTTCCCTTAAAAAATCCCGTTCCTGTTTGGTTTTCGCTAATTCTCGCTTGAGATTAGTTAGCTCTTCGTCGCGACTATGACCTTGCCCTGGAAAAGCATCGTCGCCTAACAACCTGAATTCATCTCGCCAACGACGTAACTGTCGAGTACTAATATCAAGCTCTTTACAGATAGCTTTATCCGTCACACCTTCTTCAGTGGCTCGCTTGAGAGCTTCACGTTTGAATTCAGGACTGTAACGTTTATAAGGTTTTTTCTGTCGCATGTCACACCTCCTAGCATATTAATACGCCAATTTAAGGTGTCCATCAAACCGTGCAAGACTAAACTGGTTTTGCTTAATTTAACTGTCCCCTATTGTCCTCTTTTATCCGTGTATGGGAATCATCAATTTCTCCAATGCACATTCATTGTTTTATCATCATTTAATTTTACTTGTGTATTGAGCTCCCGCCCTTCCCTGTTCAGTATGTCTGCCAGCCATTTTGCATCTGTTTGAGTTGCGTGATTAACATGAAACTGTTTGATCTGTGTAGGTACCAGTTGGAAACGAACTAGCTCACCCGTTAATGCATTCAAGGTGACAAAATACATCAGGCCCAGGTCATCTCTGTATTGTTCATAACCGCTTATGCCTTCGTAGTCGTTGAGAAAATCACCACAACCGTAAATGATGGGTTTGTTCCTGTACACTTCGATGCCTTTTGGATGATGAGAAGAATGACCATGGACAATATCCACATTGGCTTCATCAATCAGGCCATGTGCAA
>WTCC01000013.1 GCA_013138755.1 Gammaproteobacteria bacterium | reverse complement strand
GATTTGAACCTCCGAAGGTAGAACCAGCAGATTTACAATCTGCCCCCTTTGACCGCTCGGGAATCCCTCCAAAAATCAAGCCGCGTATTTTGCTTGAGCGCAACACAACTGTCAACCGTAACGCGCTGATACGGCAAATATTTTTTAAGTTGATGAAGCATACGCTCCAACAATATTTTTCAGCCCCTACCCCGCATCCACAATCAACGTACAGACTACGGAATAAAAACGCCCGCAGCCCCATTTTGCTTAAGCTGGGACTGCGGGCATGTATATGGAGCCGGTGACAGGAGTTGAACCCACGACATCCTCATTACAAGTGAGGCGCTCTACCAACTGAGCTACACCGGCAAGGCGGGCAATTGTAGGGAAACAGCCCACTTAAAGCAATATGATTTTAAGTAAATTTGAACTTTTTTTTGAAATTCTTCAATTTCTCGCTTAATTTCAGTCAAAAGCCAAATAAAACAGGCATTTTTAAGACTGACAGTTTCGACTTAAACGACTAACTTTATCCCCGTTTTCTGGATGCATATATTTTTTCAGCACCGACTCAGGAATATCATCATCAATCAATTGATAATCCAACCAGAACACCACAAAAGTTTTGTATATCGGCTCTACCATTACGTCAAAGCCAAGTTTTTTTACTTTTGACTCCAGACCAAACGCGCGCGCCTTGTCCTTGAAATGCCCGAGTGAAATACCATTATTTTTCTCACCCTCCCTGATAACATAAAAATCCTTTATTTTTTTAGATTTCAGTCGCTTACCAAGATTAATCACACTCTTACGATCCTTTTCTGGCTGAATATAAACCCAATGCACCGTATGCTCTCTTTCTTCATGATCGCGAATAGCCGCTTTGTCAACATAAGAACTAATTTCTTTCTTTAAGTTTTTTACATTTTCTTTTTCACGAAACGGACCAAGCGTAAAACATTTCTCATTCTCTGCCGCAGCTACAGCAGCTACAACATCGTTATCCTCTAACTCATCCTTTATTACTGCAGCTTCTGTCTCCAGATCTTCTGATCCATCTCCTCGACCAGCTACTAATTCTCGTATCAAGACGATTGGCTCAACATCATCCAGCCTTGGCACATTCGCATACGTGTCTTGTGCCGGCACACTGGTTTGCCACACGACATATACGATATTCAACAACAACACGAATAAAAACAACCAGCGCATACTATGCCTTAAACCCCCTTATCTTTATGCATCATAATGCTATATAAACCTTGCATAACCAAGTCAGGTTTATGGTGCATTTCTGGCATATCCGGATATTGAAGAATCATTTCAGCATAGCCACCTGTCAAAATTATCTGCATTGATGCGCCCATTTCATCTTTTGCCGACTGGCAAATCTCACGGATCCCAGCCTGCAATAGTTTATGACAGCCTCGATTAACCGCGTCACTCGTATTATCAGCCGCTCCATAATTACTGTATTGCCCCTCATATACTGATGACACATTGGCTGTGTCCGCAAGCAACGAAACTCGCATAGTAGCGTATGACGGCAATATATAACCACCCAGATGACGCCCATCCACGTTGACCAGATCAAAAGTTGTAGCCGTGCCTGCACCAACAACACAGACCGAATATCCCGGAAAACTCTGATGACCAGCCACAACGCTTGCCCAGCGATCAACACCATGCTGCCGAGGATCCGCATAGGCATTTAAAATGTTTTTATATTTTCTTTCTGCCTTCAGATACTCGACGTCAAGCTGCCATTGACCCTTTATCCATGAGCTTAAACATGTACGCATCTCCTCACCTGCTACACATGCAACCAGAACTCTCGATGGCTTTTCTACAGTTGAAAACAACACATCAAACACCGACAAACACTCGCCCGCTTCATAGGCTGCCACAGCTCTATTAACAATAATATCCGCGTGCCACTGAGCCCACTTAATTCGAGTATTTCCGATATCGACTGTTAAAATCATTACAGATCAGCTTTTACACTTACTTCAGCACTATTAAATGTGCGGGTTTTTCCGTCAATCATTACGATTAATTCTGCACTTTCATTAACACCCTGAACAACCCCAGATACTACCTCCTTATTATCCAGAATAATATCAACCGCTCTGTTCTTACAATAGTCATAACATGTACGAAACTTTTCCAGATTTTGCTTCGAATCTTGCTGGAAATTTTTGCAGATACTAATGACATCTCTCAGCAACATCGACGCTACCACATCACGATCAATTATTTTCTCAACATCTTTCAGATGAAACTCACTCTTAATATCGGTTATATCAGGCAAACTCTCTGGGCCACCATCGATCACCCCTGAACTTAAAGGTGACATATCATAATTTAGACCCACACCTATTACGACTGCCGATAAAGAACCACTACTAGATGATTTTTTCTTTATCGGCTGCGTCTCAATCAAAATACCTGCTATTTTTTTGCCGTGCACATAAACATCATTTGGCCACTTGATCTGCACACCCGTCAGATTCAATGCTTCCAGTGTTTTAACGATGGCCAACGCGATAGATAAAGGTAATAGAGATAACGACTGATGTGATAAATCAAAAGCCCAGGCCAAGCTCATTGCAATATTAGAGCGCGCAGTCATTACCCAATACTTACCTCTCCTACCCTTACCTGATATTTGCTCTTCAGCAAAACAAACAAAAGGTAAATCCCTGCCCGCCTTGCACTGCTGCAGAGACCAATCATTCGTCGAATCAATCCGCTCATGCACTGTTACGTCCAAATCGAGATCAATCGTCTCAGCAACAACAGTTTTCAAAACACTTTCTCGTAAATACCCTGCCACTACTTTCTTATTCCCGGAACTTTTTACCAAAAAAATCAAACCATCTTATAACACAGCAATATCACCAAGAACTTAATTTTTAACCATGCGATTTAATTAAAAATCAAAAACACACGCAAATAAAGCCCGAAGGTAAACCTTGCTTTAACGCATGGTATCACGATAACACCCACATAACGCTATATAAATCAATTAATTACAATCTAGTTTTCACACCTCACCATCACAAATAATTTCAACTATATGTATTCATTACGATACCGACATTATCGCAACAAAAACTGTCATTTTTATGACAAATAGTTTTCAGCGCACATTTTTTTATGTTAGAGTTCGGCAACTTTTGGTTGGGCAAGGATTATCATAACCGCTCGCAGTCAGGCCAATTGTTGATTCAACTAAATGCTCAAAAAAAGTTGTCCCATATAAATTGCGCCTAGCTTTGAGTTTAACTCTGTTCTTTGGGCGTACCATGAGTGCGGGTTAAAAAATGATAATAATACGTTCATATCTAACAAAATACATCTCCATCCAAATCCTTGTCACACTTTTATTTGCACTTCAAATTACTGCATGCAGTAATGAAGATTTTGCAGAAAAAATTACAGATGATATATCTACTGAAAACTCGAATTCATCTACCCGCACCGACGTCAATCTATCCTGGTCCGCTCCGTCTGCACGTGACAATAATGAACCTATTTCATTGTCTGAGATAGCAGGGTACAAAGTATATTACGGCACAGAAAAAAGAAAGTACCCTAAAAATATCAATATAAAAGATGGTAGCGCCACCGACTATACTTTAAAAAACCTGGCCGCAGGCACCTACCATATTGCTCTAACCACATATGACACAGCCGGACGTGAAAGTCAGTATTCTACTGAAATTGTAATCGTAGTATAAAGTTACACTAACCCTTTCCGGGTGAAGATAGCACGTCAAAATAATGGCCGTTACTCTACTCAACGATCTTGTTTAAACCGATAATAAAAACTGTCATTTTTTCAACAAAATAGTAGCCTTGGCATATTCTAATATGCTAGAATTCTAAACTTCGAAAGATCAGGTAATGACTCGCTTCATTGCTACAGCAAACCACAGATCTATCGATTCCTAAATGCTCCAAAACTCCTAAATGCTATAAAAATAAAACTATTTTTCACATTTAATTGCTCGGCTTTTACTGTCTCCGATATGTAAGCCTGGCTAGTTGGAGAGCGCCAATGAAAACTTCCTGGTTACTTAAATCCAGTACCAAATCAACCCTAATTACAATAATAATAACAGTGCTGATCTCAGCTTGTAGCAGTGAAAACTCAGCCGCTGCAGCACACAGCAAGGCCAGCCAAAATGGTATTAACAATTCAACAAAAACAAAGGAAACCAACACAAACCAACCTGCATCAATAAGCGGTAC
>WTCC01000244.1 GCA_013138755.1 Gammaproteobacteria bacterium | reverse complement strand
CCTTTATGACGCAGTGATACCAGCAGGTTTAGCGCAAGATTGGAAATAAACGGGAATGGGTGGCCCGGATCCATCGCCAATGGCGTTAATAAAGGAAAGATGTTTTCTATAAAGTTTTTGCGTTGTGAACCTTTTTCTTCAGCATTCAAGGAGTCGTAATTAACCAGTTTGATATTCTGTGCGGACAGTAAAACCATCAACTCTCTTAGAATCCGATTCTGTTCATTATGCAGCTCCCTGACCTTTACCTGGCATACTGCTATCTGCTCTGCCGGAGTGAGTCCATCGATAGTTTTATCACGTACCCCCGCAGCCAGTTGCTGCTTGAGACCACCAATACGCTTCATCTGGAATTCATCAAGGTTGTTACCGGTGATAGCCAGATACTTGACACGTTCCAGCAGTGGCGTTTTTGAATCAGCCGCCATGCTTAATACACGGCCGTTAAATGCCAGCCATGTCAGCTCACGATTGAGGTATAGCGCCTTGTCATCAAGATCTATATCTGCTGCTTGTGCAACCACGCTGGTTGTGCCTGCAGCTTTACTAGCAGCATTAGCGTTCGCTGATGATATGCTTACCGTGTTTGAGGGGGTGTTTTTATTCTGTATTACGTTCGCCATAAGCAACTCTTTATTTCATCTCCAAATAGTGTTTTTTATAGTGTTTTTTCTGAAAATCCTGAAAATTCCTGAATTAATTATATTTTCCTTCGACTATATAACATTGATACTACTCTTTTATAATAGATTTTAAAAGTTATATAGCTCCCTCTTTATATAGCTCCCTCTCAGACTGATTCAGGATAGCGGCCTTCAATGAAGACTAAATAGTCCTCTAATACACAACTCATGATACATATGTTAGCCAATTTAATTACCGAGAGTTTTGGCGACACATAAATTTAGTTTAGTCGACCAGTTTCTTATAATTAATTTGAATTTTTATTCATTTATACCACTAAAGAGCAATTGCTTATTATTTGAAATATCCTTTAAATCTACTGGTTTTATTTTTTAAAAAAATCCTAATAAAATTTTTATATATTTTATTAAAGTCTTAATTAAGATTTTATTACGAAATAACAAATGGCTACCAAATTTGGCAATAATAAATAAATGTTGAGGGCATAGAAACTATGGAACTAGAAAAACTTCACAAGATTGAACAGGCAACGTGGGTGAATCGCCAGGAGATTTTACGTCTGGGTATTTCAGTACTCTTTATCGTTGGCATCATGCTGTATGTTAATTCACGTGCCGAAGTAAGCATCATGCTGGTTGTCGCAGGCGTTATTGGCGGTTATATGGCGCTGAATATCGGCGCTAATGATGTCGCCAATAATGTTGGCCCTGCCGTTGGCTCACGAGCCCTCACACTAACCGGCGCCATTGTAATTGCCGGAATATTCGAGGCCGGTGGCGCACTAATCGCTGGCGGTGACGTTGTCGGCACCATCAAAAAAGGCATTATTGACCCTGACTTAATTGAAAATACAGAAGTCTTTATCTGGTTGATGATGGCTGCTCTGCTCGCGGGTGCTTTATGGTTAAATGTAGCAACGGCAGTCGGCGCTCCGGTATCAACAACGCATTCTATCGTCGGTGGTGTACTGGGCGCAGGCATTGCAGCAGGTGGCTGGGGAATTGCCGACTGGGACAAAATGGGCCAAATTGCAGCGAGCTGGGTTATTTCGCCAGTTATTGGCGGTGTGATTGGTGCTTCTTTCCTGTATTTTATTAAGCGTACGATTACTTATAAACCGGATATGCTGGCCGCAGCCAGACGGACGGTACCCCTTCTGGTGGCGATTATGACACTGGCCTTTAGTACCTACCTGATACTTAAAGGTTTGAAAAAGATCTGGAAAGTAGAATTCCCGGTAGCTCTTATGATTGGTTTTGGTATAGCGATAGCAATTTACCTCATTGCCCGCCCCTGGATAGCGAGTCATTCCAGGAACCTGACTAATGATAAACAGGGCGTTAACAAGCTTTTTACACTACCTTTGATATGTTCGGCAGCCCTGTTAAGTTTTGCTCATGGCGCCAACGATGTAGCTAACTCAGTTGGCCCATTAGCCGCAATTAATGATGCCTTAACCAGTGGAGCCATCGCCAGCAAGGCATCCATTCCAATGTGGGTAATGATGGTCGGTGCTATTGGTATTGTATTGGGTCTGGCGTTATATGGTCCTAAGCTGATTAGAACAGTAGGCTCTGAAATCACCGAGCTGGATAAGACGCGTGCCTTTTGTGTCGCGCTATCTGCAGC
The DNA here is from genome assembly GCA_013138755.1 of Gammaproteobacteria bacterium. Taxonomy (GTDB): domain Bacteria; phylum Pseudomonadota; class Gammaproteobacteria; order SZUA-229; family SZUA-229. The sequence goes on along the minus strand of WTCC01000244.1, from coordinate 2,661 downwards.
CATCACTGTCATTATCGCATCCCAGTTAGGCCTGCCGGTAAGTTCAACGCATATCGCTGTCGGCGCAATATTTGGCGTGGGTTTTCTACGTGAATACATCAAGAAAAGTTACGCTAAAATGCTTGAAGAGATTCAATTACATCACCTGGGCAGTGATAAGGCCGTTGTAGAGGAGTTCCTGGAAAAATTCAGGTATGCCGGAATGGAAGAAAAAAACAGTATGTTGAAGCAGTTGAAACAACATTCTGCTAAAGCCGACCTGAGTAAAAAGGAACGCAGGTCGCTAAAAAGAGTTTATCATAATGAACTGGTCAAACGTTCCGCTTTATTAAAAATTGCCACAGCCTGGGTGATTACTGTGCCAGTATCTGGTTTACTCGCTGCAGCATTGTTTTTTATGATCAGAGGTATGATGCTTCCGTAGCAATAAAATTGCTAAAGTAACAAGAAAGCAAATGTTGCCATGACATTTAATTGTTATGGCAACATTTTTGCTTTGTGTCTTCAATATATTTATTAAGGTAAATTAATGCTACGTAAAATTCTCTTACCCAGTATATTTCTGGTTCTTGGTTATGGTTTCTGGGTTAGCCCGGATTTTAAAGAAATCGCAGCTGGTGTAGCGATTTTCCTGTTTGGCATGTTATCGCTGGAAGAAGGCTTCAAGGCTTTTACCGGCGGTGTGCTGGAACGTATTCTCAAACGGACAACCGATAAACGATGGAAAAGCCTGAGCTTCGGCATCGTCAGTACCACCATAATGCAATCGAGTTCGCTGGTTTCGGTATTGACGATCTCATTCCTCAGTGCAGGACTAATTACACTCGCTGACGGCATCGGAATCATATTTGGCGCCAACCTCGGCACCACAACGGGCGCCTGGCTGGTGGCCGGTTTTGGTTTAAAAGTAAAAATATCAGCCTATGCAATGCCGATGCTGGTGTTTGGCATTATCCTGATTTTCCAAAAATCGAAAAGCCTGAAAGGAATAGGGTATGTCCTGACCGGCCTTGGCTTTCTGTTTCTCGGAATACACCATATGAAAGAAGGTTTTGAAGCCTTCAAAGACGGTATCGACCTGGTTGCTTATGCCGTACCCGGCATCAAAGGGCTGTTTATCTTTACATTAATCGGAGTTTTTGCAACGGTTGTTATGCAGTCCAGTCATGCTACGCTAGTATTGATTATTACGGCCCTGGCAGCCCAGCAGATCAGTTATGAAAATGCTTTAGCATTAGCCATCGGTGCAAATGTGGGTACAACAATTACCGCTATACTGGGAGCCATGAGTTCCAATGTGGAGGGCAAACGACTGGCTGGGGCACACCTGATCTTTAATGTAACCACCGGATTAATCGCTATTCTTTTCATCAGTCAGTTTATTACAGCCGTTGATTACGTCAGCAACAACGTGGGTATTGCAAATGATGACTACACTCTAAAACTGGCAGTATTTCATACCCTGTTTAACCTTGTCGGTGTTGCAGTGATGCTGCCTTTAGTTGGCCGTCTGGTTACATTTCTCGAAAAAGCACTACGCGGCAAGGCTAAAAAGGTTTCCGAACCCTATTATCTGAACGACGCAGTGCTGGAGATGCCAGATTTGGCGATTGAAGCATTATGCAAAGAAGCCGGTCATTTGTTTAATAATGCCGTTAATATTATTTCATCAACATTGAATATCACGCTTGATGATATCCGCTCAAACGCAGATCTCATTTATATCATCGATGGCAAAAAACAGATGGTAAAAGCTGATATTGATGAATATTACGAGAGCAAAATAAAACCCCTATACAATGCAATCGTAACTTTTGTCAGTCAGGCACAGATTGATGCTGACCCGGATCAACTTACACGGCTATACGATTTGCGTGCAGCCGGTCAAAATATTGTAGAGGCAGTTAAAGATGTCAAACATTTACAGAAGAACCTGGTTGGTTTCGCGGCTTCAGACAATATTTCAATTCAACGGGAATATACTTCCATTCGCTTCCAGCTAGCCACCCTCCTGAGAAAGATTGAGCAAATCAGATCAGAAGACGGTGAAGATGAAGATATGACATCATTATCTCTTGATGAGCTTAAGGTTGAAATCGAACGTAACGATATCCTGGTTAATGGTAGTCTTGATCATTTGATACGTGGTAATCTGATTACAGCTGACATGGCTACTTCACTGATAAACGACGGTACTTATGCAAGAAGCGTTGCAGATAATCTTATTGCAATGTCCAGGATACTGTTTACACCGTACGATCCGGGATTGAAGGAACTTGAAGACGATCTTGCATTGCTTGACGATGAAATTGACGCTATTCTTGATGTTAAATAAACATGGCTACAGCTTGTTAACTGTTAACTCAAAATACGGGGATCGTAATGGGTACTGAAAAATTACTGGATAAACTGACGAACTTACTGGATGAGAAACGACACAATCAGCAAAAAAAACATGGGAACCTTAAAAAACTGCTGAAAAAATTGAAAAAACGTCAGGAGAAACACAAGAAATTACTTGAAGCTAAAAAAGACCCTGTAGGCCGTAAACGGATCGAACGAACTTTAAAGGTTATTTATACCCAGAGAAAAAAAGGCATCAAGTTATACAAAGATATAAGCAATGATCTTAAAGGTAAAAATAAAAAATAAATCACTATG
>WTCC01000368.1 GCA_013138755.1 Gammaproteobacteria bacterium | reverse complement strand
GCACCGGGATACCGCCGGCCAGCAAAATACCAAAAAAACTATAAAAGTACTCAGGGCCACTCGGCAACATGATTGCAACGGGTTCAGCCGGTTGTAATCCACGTTGCTGAAGCCCACCGGCAACACGAACGGCTGCATCTTTAAGTTGTTTGTAGCTAATCACCTCACCATCGCCTTCATCTGTATACATCTTGATATGAGGCCTGTCTGGATGTGAACTTACATGCCAGTTCAAAACATCTATCAGAGTAACTGAGTCGTCTGGTGTGACCTTAACATCTGCCCCAGCATCATCCAGCGCTACTGCTTGTATGTCTGCTTCATGCAAGGCTGCCCGGGGCATCGATGCGCCCTGGATGGCGCGTAATAGATCTCTTACTGATTCTGCTTCTGCGATATTTTGTTCAGTCAATGCAAGCTTGAATTGTTTTTCTACTCTGGAAATCAATTCAACGCGGGTCAGGCTATCGAGGCCAAGATCTTTTTCAAAACTGGTATCTAGCGTTATTGCCTTTGGCTTTCGATGTGGCTGGACTTCTGTAATAAGTACATTGATTATCTGTAATAATTCTATTACGTTATCGTTTGTCTTGTCTGTGGTATCGATGGATTTCATGAAATGCTCATCTATAACTTTTATTATTAAAATAACAGATAGAACTGACTATAACACTAGCATAAATCAACGTTCCACCCTGTAAAACAACAACATACAGCTCGTCATAAATATAACGGTATTCATTAAATGTTTTCTTAACCAGGATCAATTTTTAATGATGATAAAAAATACTATATTGTTGGTTAAAATCTCACAATCAGGTAATGAGGAGTTATTGGCTGTTACAGGTTGTTGTTATAAGCTTTTATTTACAGGCTTTTGTTAATAAATGCTTTAAGCCCTTTGACATAAGATGTGCCACTAGTTATAAAGCCATCATTATGTCCGCCTTGCATTTCTAAAAATTGTTTTGGCTCTGGTGCGGCTTCAAATATTTCGCGACCTTCTTCGTAAGGAATAATTTCATCGTTCTTGCTGTGTGCGACCATAACAGGACTTGAAATATTCTTTACATATTTTTTTGTGTCGTACTTGAAGTGAGTAAGCCAGCGTATAGGTAAAAAAGGATAAAATCGCTGATTCCGGCTATTATCAGTTTCCAGATACTAATCATTTCTATTTATATTCAGCCTATCTAGTTTCTATATCTTCAGCAACTTGTGCTGCCTTTTTATCATCAACGAAATATAACAGGATTCCGCCGCTAACAAACAGGATACTGACGGAAAACATTGCCAATCGAGAGTCGCCTGTCATTGTGGCAATGATGCCAATTATTAACGGCCCTAAAACTGCAGCAAATTTACCTAACATATTGTAAAAACCAAAAAATTCTGCTGACTGAGATTTTGGAATTATTCGTGCATAGAGAGAGCGACTAAGACTTTGAATGCCGCCTTGCACCAAACCGATAGTTATAGCTAAGGCATAAAATTCTTCAGCAGTCTTCATCCTGTAAGCGAAAACAGTGACGGCCAAATATACAACAATAGCTAACATAATACCGGTCTTTGCTCCTACACGTTCTCCTATGTAGCCAAACCCTAAAGCGGCAGGAAAACCGATGAACTGGGTCATAAGTAAAGCCAGCAGCAAATCTGAACCGTCAAGACCAATAGCAAGACCATAGTCCACTGCCATCCTGACAATGGTATCAACACCATCTATGTATAACCAATATGCCAGTAGAAAAAGAACAACTGTTTTGAGTTCTTTTATCTTTTTGAACGTATTAGTAAGTTGTGTTACTGCTGAATATACAGTTTTTCTAGTTGAGTACTTTTCACTGGCTTTATCTTCATGCACAAATAACCACAATGGAATCGAGAATACCAGCCACCAGATAGAGACCGTAATAAAAGAAAAACGAATCGCATCATTGGCTGAAGAAAAACCAAACCAGTCTGGTTTTGTTACCGTAGCAATGTTAATGGCAAATAATATTCCGCCTCCCAGGTAACCCACGGCATAACCAAATGCTGAAACACGGTCATAGTTTTTTTCTTCAGTGATATTAATCAATAATGCATCAATAAATATGATACTGCCTGAAAATCCAATAGAGGCTAATACAAAAAAACTAATCGCTAATAACCATGAATTCTGTTCGACAAAATACAAGCCCAGCGTCATAGAAATTCCCAGTAATGAAAAAACAATAAGCAAACGTTTTTTCAGGTTACCTGCATCCGCGATAGCACCTAATAATGGTGCCAACATAACAATAACCAGACTGGCTAGTGCATTACCTAACCCAAGTTGAAAGGTACTTTCGGTAACCGTATTTTGTGCCGACCAAAACTGCTTAAAAAATAACGGAAAAAAACCAGCTAATACTATGGTAGCAAAAGCTGAATTGGCCCAGTCGTAGAACACCCAGGAGATAATTTGTTTATTCTTATAAACGCTCACAACAAAATCAGTATAACCCGAATGCTGTTTAGTCGATATTCATAACCCGAAATAGAAACCAAGGTATACATATCTCTTTGGATCTACGACGAATTCAAATTGCGGTTAAAACAAGCTGTGTTTAGTTTATTTTATATTTAACATATTCTCAGAATACCGACTGAAAACTGATTGCACCACCATCACCGGGATCATCAATCAGATCGTCAAGATTCAGACTGATATTAAATTGTAACGAGTGATGACCATCTGATGATGAATACTCAAATCCGATACGGAACTTGGCCTCGGTGGTATCGTTTATAGTGTCCCTGCCAATATCTTGCAGGTAGTTTTGTTGTTCTTCGACATGACCAACATATACGCCAAGATCCCAGGCCATGTGTTCATTAAATGGATGATAGAGAGTGGTGTAAACCTGTAATGTTTTCATTGAGTAATCAAGATCATTACTGCTGGTTATAAAATCACGAATATCATTCGTGATGTAGTCATACTGTGTGCCCACACGAAATTCATAAGACTTACCCATACCCCTCACCAAATAGACATCAGCTGATATAT
>WTCC01000145.1 GCA_013138755.1 Gammaproteobacteria bacterium | reverse complement strand
TCGTAGAAGAACACGGCGATGGTGGCTTCGAAGCACCGGGTACATTTGTTCTCGCCATGGCACTTCTGGTATGTTTCGTTGTGTACTACTTCATCAACTGGGACTACCTGTCATCCGTCTGGCCGATTAGCTAGAAAGATGTAAAACTGTAAAAACGCGGGGAAAGTTTTCTTCTCCCGCGTTTTTTATTGCCTGTTATAAATGATATTTATCAATTTTTCTGGATTTATAGGCAATAAATTGATCCATCTTAAGTTATTAATTTTTTTAGCTAAATATAATTAAAAGACCTGATTAAAAGGCATACGAATTTAATAATGGATATGTTTAAACAAATAGTAAATCTTTTAAAATTGCGCATCGGTGTCATCATGATGCTGACCGCACTAGTGGCCATGGTCGTTACGCCAGGGCAGTCGCTGAGTGGTGTGCAGATACTGGTACTGGCCTTTGCCGTACTCATCTCGGCAGGCAGTGCCGGTGCATTCAACCAGTATTTTGAAATTGACCTTGATAGCGTTATGTCACGTACCAAAGATCGTCCCTTTGTTACTGGCAGTTTCCACAAAAGTCCCCTGTGGATCCTGTTCATACTGGCACTGTTAGGTGCTGGTGTTGGTTCTGCGGCCCTGTATTTAAACGAAGCCGCAGCTATGTATATTTTTCTGGGTGCTTTCTTTTATGCCATCGTATACACGGTGTTACTGAAACGACGTACCTGGATGAATATTGTTATCGGTGGTGCATCAGGCAGTTTTGCCGTACTTGCAGGTGCCGCGGCAGTGGACCCGGAGCTGAGTGCAATACCCATTTTGCTGGCTCTGGTATTGTTCTTCTGGACACCTTCACACTTCTGGAGTTTGGCCATCGCCAAGCATCAGGACTATGCCAAAGCAGATGTGCCGATGTTACCGGTGGTTATCGGTGATAAACGTACAGCCGTGGTAGTGCTTGGTAATACACTGGTTCTGGTCGGTGTTTCAGTGATGCCGTTTTTCTATGGCCTGAGCTGGTTATACCTCGCTGGTGCGGTCAGTGGTGGCGGTTATTTTATCTATCACAATATCAAGATGCTTTCTGATCAGTCACCAAAAGTAGCGATGAAAAGTTTTTTTGCTTCGCTGGTGCAGCTGGTGCTCCTGCTGATCGGTGCTGTTCTTGATGTTGTTCTGCTGGGGTAGGTTTTATATACTCAGTTCGGCAATTACATGAGAGAATCGCGGTTTGCAGAACCGCTCCTACTGGGTAAGGTGTTTTTGTAGGAGTGCTTTCGTGAAGCGCGATGCCATAACGTTTAAATATAACCGGACGCCAATTACAAACCACAACACATTAATGCGACTATCTCTATTTATAATCAGCCTGCTACTGCTATCAAACACGTTACCTGTTAACGCTGTTGAATATCTGTCTGCAGAAAGACCGGTTAAGGCTCAACCACAATTCGATTACGACATCGCACTAAAAACCAGCCAGTCAGCCATTGGCAAACAGCTCGCTGACCATAAGTTCATCAATGCGAACGGTGAGCCGGTATCACTGAAACAATTTCGTGGCAAACCGCTGGTGCTTAGTATGGTCTATACCAGCTGTTACCAGATATGCCCGATGACTACGCGTCACCTGTCGACAGTAGTAGAGAAAGCACGTGATGCCATGGGCGACGACAGCTTCTCGGTAGTTGTCATCGGTTTTGATACCAAGGTTGATACGCCAGATGCGATGCAGTACTTTGCCAACAAACAGGGTATCAGTGACAAAAACTGGAACCTGTTGAGCATCGATGAAAAAGACCTGGACGCACTGATAAAAGATTTGGGTTTTCTTTATTATCCGACGTCTAGCGGTTATGATCATCTGATTCAGGCGACGATTGTCGACGCTGACGGCAAGGTCTATCGGCAGGTATATGGTCAGGTATTCGATACCCCGTTGCTGGTTGACCCGTTACTGGAACTGGTATTGGGGCGGCCACAACCGGCTCAGTCATTCCTCTCTATCTTGAGTAATAAGATCAAACTGTTTTGCACAGTCTATGACCCACGCAGTGATGGTTATTACTTTGACTATTCCTTTTTTGTGGAAATATTTGTCGGTATCACAGTCATATTTGGCATCGTTATGTTTATGCGGCGCGAAATGAAAAAGGGGCGTGAATTAAAAACGTAGCGGCTAATTTCTGCCATAACGGCAGGAATATTTTATGGGTAACGGATGTTCAGTGATCACTATTTAATCAGGCTTGATATGAATCAAATCGCTGCATTAGTACCTCATGATATTATTTCGACCCTGTCTGCCTTTAGGAATAATTTTCAGTGCTAGTCAACCCAATTAAGCGAGTCTACCTGGCTCTGGAATCCTGGTTTAACATGTCGTTTGGTACTGAGTGGAATCCCATGTACCACCTGGGCACGCTGTCTTTTTTCCTGTTCTGGATAATATTGGTTACAGGTATCTATCTCTTTATCCCATTTCACGGCAGCATTGACGGCGCCCATGCCTCTGTCGAATACATAACACATGATCAGTGGTATGCCGCGGGCATTATGCGCAGCCTGCACCGCTATGCGTCAGATGCAGTGATCGTTACTGTTTTGCTGCATATGTTCAAGGAATTTGCTTCAGGCCGTTACACCGGCTTTCGCTGGTTTTCATGGGTTACCGGTATTCCTAATCTGTGGACCATCGTTACTTTAGGTATTACCGGTTACTGGCTGGTATGGGATGAACTGGCGCAGTATGTTGCGGTAGGTTCAGCGCGATTGATGGATGCTATTCCGCTGTTGTCCGGAGCCATGACACGCAACTTCGTGGCCGGCGAAATGACCGACCGCTTTTTCATCCTCATCGAGTTTCTGCACCTGTTGGGGCAACCGTTGGCTCTGGCATTTTTCCTGTGGTTACATGTAAAACGGCTGTCCGATGTGAAGATCAATCCGCCACGCGGCCTTGCTATTGGCACACTGCTGGCTTTAACCGTACTGTCGCTAATAAAACCTGCGCTAAGCCATGCACCGGCTGATCTCTCCAAGGTGCCGCAGGTCATCGAACTCGACTGGTTTTATCTGAATATTTATCCATTGATCGATATCTGGCCCGAAGGCCAGGTGTGGATTCTGGTATTAGGCATCACCTGGTTTATAACCTTGATGCCGTGGATGACGTTTAAGAAGGATGGTGCCAAAGCAGTGGTCGATCTTGATCATTGTAATGGTTGTGAACTGTGTTTCGATGACTGTCCGTTTGATGCTATCTCAGTGCAGGCACGTACCGATGGTGCCAAGTTTGATAAAGAAGTAGTGGTTAATCCGGACCTGTGTGCTGCATGCGGTATCTGCGCCGGCTCATGTCCTTCATCAAATCCATTCCGCTCACGTAAAGAAGAATTAAAAACCGGTATCGATATGCCGCAACAACCGGTAGACAAGATGCGCTCGCAGACCAAAGAGGCGATTGCATCTATGGAGGGTGAGGTGAAAATCCTTGTCTATGGTTGTGACCATGGCCTCAATGTACATCGGCTGGAAAGTAAAGATACTAAGGGCGTAAAACTTATCTGTAGCGGCATGTTGCCACCGACACTGGTTGAATATGCATTAAAGAATGGCGCCGATGGTGTCATGGTAACCGGTTGCCGCCATAATGACTGTTTCTACCGTTTTGGCAACCGCTGGATAAAACAGCGATTTGCCGGTGAACGTAAACCCATCCTTCGCGGTCGCGCAGACCGTGACCGTATCCGTGTACACGGTGGTTCTGAAACTGACAAAAATAGGATCGAGAATGATCTGAACATTTTTAGGGCTGAGCTGTTGAAGAAAAAACAGGCTGAGAAGAGCGCCGAACAGAAAGAAGCTTTACAAGAAGGTGGTCGCTAATGTCTTGCTGGAGTGAAGGTGTAGATAATAAACCCCTGCGCTACCTGTTGCAGGCATTCAATTACACCATTTTTATGACATTGGTCTGGTATTTCGCCACCTCACCCTCAGTCCGAGTTATCGAAGAAGATCAGGCGATGATAACCGTTGCCTTTGCACATGCCGGTGAAACGCGCGAAGCCTGTCGCACGCTTAGCCAGGAAGAACTGATGAAGTTGCCGCCGAATATGCGAAAACTTGATGACTGTCCGCGTGAAAGATCACCCATTATTATCGAAGCGATGCTGGATGGAGAGGTAATTTACAGTAAAACATTTTTACCGCCGGGTATATTTAATGACGGTAGTACAAATATTTATTACAACAGCAAAGTACCTGCTGGCAAACATAAGTTTGAAATAAAAATGGATGACAGTGTTCGTAAAGAAGGTTTTAACCGTCAATTCGAACAGGATATAACTATTGATCCCCAGCAGATTCTGCTGGTTGAATTTGAGCCGTTAACGGGTTTTGTTATTAAATAGTGCCTGACCGAAAAGTCGATATTTCTAAAAAATAAACCACAC
>WTCC01000282.1 GCA_013138755.1 Gammaproteobacteria bacterium | reverse complement strand
ATTGGGATGCGACAACTGTAAACTTGCTTTTATTTTTTAGTCAAAATAATTTCAAGGCTGCCTTGCAAAGAAGACAGGTCATTTTTTTGTAATTTTCCCATTAGTTGAATAACCAACTTTTTCTCAACGGTCGTAATAACGGGTTTGATAACAGAAGGTTTGAGTAAGCCGGCATCTTGCCAACTCTGGATCATAACTTCCCCAATGATTGGCGTCGGTTTAATTTGAGATGTGACGGCCATGATAATCAGGTCTGGACGTTCAATATTATAGTCATGGGAACTAATAACTACAGCGGGTCTTTTTTTGTTGGTTTTCTGGTTGGTAAACGGAAATGGAACCAGAATAATGTCGCCAGTGTTAAAGCTGGTCATAAATACTATCGTCAGAGTTATCCCATACGTTAGCAAAACTTTGTTCAGCCACCTGAGTGGCTGCACGGGTCAGTTGGCGATCTCGACCACGCTGCTTTAAAAAATCAACAAAATCTTCAACTTCATCAAGACGCTCTTGAGGTAAGGTTTCCAACTTATCAATTAGTGTTTTGATATGATTGTGTTCTGCCGCCATGTCGAACTCTCTATTTACTATTTCGGTTTAGGTTATATGGATGTCTTAACCCGAATGTCAGTCTTCTTTGCTTAGTAATTATACTAGCATTATCTTTGAATTACCGCATTATGGGCATTTTTATATAATCTTAGCGCTTGCTAATGTGTTGAAAATAAAAGAATTTATCTATCAGGGTTTGCTGAGAGAAGGGCTATGATTAAGCGCCTATTTTTGTAATAGGGGCTTAATCGTGTTAATTAAATTTCAGTATTTTCTGCCACATCAAGCGCATCATCCAGCTCGACACCAAGATATCTAACCGTACTTTCTAAATTACTGTGTCCTAATAGTAATTGTATAGCTCGTATGTTCTTGGTTTTTCGATAGATCATTGATACTTTGGTGCGCCGTATAGAATGTGTAGCATACTAATAAGGGTCTAAACCGATATCTTTGAGCCAGGTCTTTAGGATTCGAGCATATTGTCTTGTTGTAATGTGATCAGATTGATGGAATCTACTTTTAAATAAGTAGTCGTTGCCAGACAGGTTTTGTGCTTTTATCAGTTCTGAAAGTGAATCACGCGTTTGTTTGGTGATTTCAAACTGAACAGGTTTCTTGGTCTTCATTTGCATAACCATGCTGCGCTTTGCTATGCGTGCTCCATGTGCGACATCGCTAACTTTGAGTTTTACCAAATCGCAACTACGTAATTTACTATCGAGGGCAAGATTAAACAGGGCGAGGTCACGTTTTTTATTGGCTATTTGTAATCGAATGCGGATAGCCCATACTTCATGCAGTGTTAGAGGTGGTTTCTGGCCAGTGAGTTTGCCTTTGTTTCAGGGGGTATGATGTGGCTTATCGTGCGTTAGATATAACATGATGGTTCTCCAGATCGGTGATGGGAACCTATTAATGTTAATGAAATATCAGTTAAATATAGGTTGATTGCGAAGGTCTGTTTTTGCGATGATTTTCGATGTTTGAAAAAGCCGCTCAATGTAGCCTATGTGTTGTTAACAGATATCGGTGTGGATGTGATTAATTGCTTCGAGTTATTTATTAGAGAATGTTAAAAAGCACTGATACGTTCAAATAACCAGAAAGATGAAAGACTGCCGATTGTATAAATGGTGACGGTTTCGGCTTTTTCGAGTAAAACAGGTTGTTTTAAGCGATGCAGTAGCCAAGTTAGCAATAGCACCGCTGATACAAACAGTAGCTGGCCAAGTTCAACACCAACATTGAAGAAGACCAGGGCCAGTGGAATGGCTTGTTGTGGCAAGCCAACTTCAGCTAATGCACCGGCAAAACCAAATCCGTGTAACAGGCCAAAGATGAAGGCAACCAGCCAGGGCCATCGTGCAGCAGCGCCCGGGTGTCCGCGTTTACCATGGACTATTTCCATCGCTAAAAACAGGATGCTCAGGGCAATCACTGCTTCTACCGGTTGCTGTGGCACATGGATGAGTCCCAGTGTTGCACCTGCCAGTGTGATGCTGTGCGCGATTGTGAAGGCGGTAATGGTTACTATTAAGCGTCGTGTACTGTTAACGATTAACAGCAGGGCGAATACAAACAATAGATGATCGACGCCTAACAGTATATGTTCTGTTCCCAGCAGGAGATAGGTTATGGCTATGTCGGTAGTGGTGCTTTTCTCAGGAATAATATAAAACGGCGCCGAAGGTTTAAGCAGTGAGGTTGAAACTGAGCCATCAAGCCATTTTAATCTCAGTAATACTTCTGTATTGCTATTATCTACGTCTTCAATAGATATGCGCTGCCCGACTATGTTGTTTGTGCAGTTAATATACCAGCGTTGCAGTGTGGCGCCGTTGATAGTGTGTGAAGTTATAGCTGTTCTATTGGTACAACTGTCAGGGAATTGCGCTTTCAGTGAAAGCTTCTGACCGCTCTTTTGCGGCACTTTCCATAAAACGGCATAAGTATTTGGACTCTCTTCGTTTAGTTCCAGATAGCTGGGGCGAATTTCATCAGCAATAGAAATGTTAGCGAGAAAAAATAATACAATGCTGATGATAATTCGCTGCATTATTATTCAGAACTCACCATCGCATCATTAGCCACGTCGTCATCCAGTATTATTTCATAACGCTGATACAAGCTTTGATAAAAAATCTCATTGGCCTCTTGTTGTTTTGTGGTGCGCCACTCTCTGCTTACAGACTCACGTATTTCTGCAAGTGGCGGCAGGCGAGCTTCTGTACGTGAACTAATGTGAATCAGATGTACGCCATACTCTGAAGTAATCGGCCCTTGCCAGTTATTAGCAGGTAGCGCAAAAGCCTGTACAGCAAATGCTGTACCAAACATGCCTGCAATCTCGCTTTTTCTTTGTGCAGTGAACTCGTAAGGCAGTAAAGATCTATCACCCATTTCGATCGTATCGATGGCAACTGTTGTTTCTTTTAATTGCTCAAGTAATTGTTCTGCGTCTTTATTTATATCTTGTTTGCGTTTGCCCGGGTTCAGGTAAATTTGACTAAAAGTGATGGTGGCAGGCAAAGTGAATTTTGAAGCATGTTCAGTCAAATATGAACTTAGCTCGGTTTCAGTTGGTTCTGGAATAAAACTTAAATCATTAAACAGGTATTCCATTTTTTTGGCCAGGCGGCGGCGCACAATAACGTCGTCCTGATTCAGTCCCATGGTCATCGCCTCACGGTAGAGAACCTGTTCACGAATGAAATGTTTTAGCTGTTGTTCTCTTTCCTGTGCTGAGGGTGGTCTTCCCATGCTCCTGAGCCAGGTAGCGGCAAGACGGTCCAGATCGGTTTTTGTGATCAGTATGCGGTTATCTGTTTGTGTTTGAATATCATTGATTTGATAGAAAATGATGAAAAGCGCCGCGCCTATAACAAGGAAATGCAGTAATGGTTCGCGTAAGAGCATGTAGAGTCTGGATTGTTTTTTCATGCTGAAGATGAATGACGGTGGCGCTTGGTTAAACTGGTTATGTTCTGGCATCGCGGAATAAAATCCGCTCTTACAAGTACACGCCTAGCCGTAGGAGCGGATTTTATTCCGCGATTGTCAGACAAACATTTCTAGCTCTCAGGCGTATACCAGATAGGTGAAGTATAAGCACGTTCCGTAGTCGTCATAGGTACTTCCTTAGGCATCTGAATTTTATAGTACTCAGCCTCATAAGCTGTCCAGCGAGGTGTAGGTATTTCAATTACCCGTGCATAATAAAAAGCATTCTGTTGTGCATTGAAGTCAGGGTCTTCCCAGACAGTAATGAGTTCAGGTTCTCCGATCGTATTGGTCCATGTAGCGGCGGCTACATCCACGGTGTTGCCAACAGAAGGTAACTTACCTTTGGCGTTCGGTTTGCGATTATCAGACCAGGCGACATCATAAACTTTTTCATGAAGCTCGCCTTTTTTATCCATCCAGCCTTTGATAATTTGAATGCGGTCAAGGTTGCCGCTAAACGGATCTTTCAATGCGGCGACAAGAAATGTTGGGGATTTCTTTCCCTTTGGCGGTGCGGGTAGGTCACCACCCATAGGAACACCTTTTGCGTAACCTGCTCTGGCGGGTTGTCTATTGTTGGCATCGTTTTCATCAAAGTTCCAGCCTGCGAAGAAACGTACTAATATACGGCTTCCCGTTGTCGCATATGTTTCTTTGCGTTGCATTGCATCAAAAATAGATGCGCGGGTATTTTCTTCAGCCCATACTGCAGCGTAACCTGATGCGAGAGGGAAATACCCCTTGTATTCTAGATCACCCATCTTCGCCATTGGGTGTTTGTAGCGGGTTTTGCTTGGTTCGCTGCCGGAATGTTTACCGAAAAAGTTATCTTCCTGAGCAGTGGTTAAACCGGTATGACTGTCGCTAGAGCCAACCATGCCAAATTTATAGGGGTTCGTGCCTAGTTTATTCTCTAGTTTTAATCCAAGTTTTAAGGCAGAGCGTGCATACTCGCCTTGCAGCATCTCGTTTTTCTTTAAGGTGCTAAGGTCAAGGTTACCCTGGTCCCAGGTTCCATAATCTGCAAATTCATCGTTTTTAGAAAGGAAAGGATGGGTTTCACTGTCCCCCTTTATCTGAGTAACCTCGTAAAGCC
>WTCC01000085.1 GCA_013138755.1 Gammaproteobacteria bacterium | reverse complement strand
ACTTTAATTCTGTTATCGGGTACGGCTTTCCAAAAGAAGATACCTGTGCCGGATTTATCTCAGTCGTCAATGGTCGAGTTACCGAGGCTGGCGCTTTTGACGGACGTGAACTTAGCTGGGATATGCGCGCCGAGCAGAAGAACTGGGAAAAATGGCTGAAAAAAGAGATTGGCATGACTGGTTTAGGATTAGCATTTACTACGGGTAAACTAAAATTCAAAACTGGCGATTTCAAGGGAATGATCTCGGATCCACGCATGGCGGGGCCATTTATTAAAAGTTTTGGGGCGATGGGTCGCGTATAGCACGTTACTTATTGACTTGGATAAAAGCCACCTTTCAGGTGGCTTTTTTATATCTGTGATTTTTAATTATTTCAGTTACTTTATCCTGTATTAATTTTTTACTTTAGCTTTGCGGTCATCGCACCGCGGGCGAGTCACTCTTTTGCTACAGCCCAAAAGAGTAACCAGAAAAGACCGCCACCACGGCTACGCCCCCGCATGAAGACGCAGGGGTTCCCATTTAGGCATCTGTATTATCATGCTGCGCCAGAACTCGCAAAGAACGCTCAAACAGCTGTCACAGAGAACTCATGATAATACAGATGCCTAAATGGCTTGCCTAAAAGTGGACAAGGTCAACTACAAAAGAGAAACAAAGCAGGCGAATAAACAAAAACTTAATACCAGTTTGGTTTGTTTAGTTTTTTCTTTTACCTCACATCAGCCAAGCCATTGAGGCCGGTCAGTCGCCATGAGCTTTCTGTGAAAACTGTCTGAGCGTTCTTTGCGAGTTTTTTCACAGCATGGCGACTGGCCTGACTCAGTGGGAACCCCGTGCTTTTTACGGGGCGCCCGGCGTAGTGACGGCTTTTTTTGGTTACTTTTTTTAGCTGTAGAAAAAAAGTGACTCGCCGTAAAGGGCGAAACTCACGAGATAAATTTAAAATAGTCGGTAATGAAAATAACAGGATAGTGCAAACTTAAACGATGAAATCGCCCGCGATGCGATGACCGCAATCTATAAGATAAATACTACACACAGATAAAAGTTAACCATAAATTAAAAACCACCTCACCTATGCACAACATCATCAATCAACACTGTCACTCTATCCTGCAACATCTCAGCCGAAGCATCTTGCGGTTCTACAAGATCACCAACAACCAAACCGATGCTTGATTTAAAACCTTTATATAATCGATAAAAAATATTAGTCCGTTGCCGACTAAAGGCGCTACCCCACAACCCCTGCAATGCCATCGGCATTACTGGTACAGCTCTTCGTTCTATAATTGTTTCCACACCATCCCTAAACGTATTCATGCTCCCATCCGATGTCAACTTTCCTTCCGGGAATATACAGACCAGATCGCCATCTGCTAATGCTTCGTCGATGTCATCAAAGGCTTTTTTCAACAATTCTTCATCTTCAAACTTACCGGCTATAGAAATAGCTTTTGCTGTTCTAAATACAAAATTCAACACGGGCAGATCGTATATCTTGTGATGCATAACAAATCGCACCGGTCGCCTGACACAACCTGCAATAATTAATGCATCGACAAAACTAACATGATTACAAACTAAAACCGCAGGACCTTCTTCAGGTATCTTATCCAGACCTTTTGTTCTGACATGATAAACACTGTGAATTAACAACCACACCATAAAACGCATGAAGAACTCAGGAACTAACGAATAGATATAAACAGCGACGATGGCATTAAAAATTGCCACCATTAAAAATAATTCTGCGATAGAAAAACCAGATGACAGCATCGTTATGGCGACGACAGCAGACAGGACCATCAGTAATGCATTAATTATATTGTTGCCAGCAATTACTCTGGACATATGTTCCGGCTCTGAGCGCTGTTGCACTAAAGCCATCAGCGGGACGATATACAAACCGCCAAAGAAACCGATTAAGACCACATCAACAATCAACCGTAAATGTTCGACCGATAAAAACTCTCCCAGACCGAGAACTGTCGCAGGCAATATTTCAGGCTGCGAAAAATACAGATCTATACCGAAGAGCGTTAAGCCGATCGACCCAAACGGAACCAACCCAATTTCGATTTTTTTCCCGATAACCAGTTACATAATAGAGACCCAGTACCAACACCCAGCGTGAACAGTGCTAGCAACAAGGTGACGACCTGCTCGTTCCCTCCAAGCACGGTCTTTGTATAGTTAGGCAATTGCACCAGATAGGTAGCACCTAAAAACCAGAACCAGGAGACCCCCAGAACAGATAAAAATACGATACGATTACTTTTAAGAAATTGTATATTACGATAGGTCTCGGAAAAAATATTCCAGTTGATTTTCAAGCCACTATTAAGTGAAGGCGTTACCGGTATATGCCTACTGGACAAATACCCTGCAACTGACAATAGGACAATGGCACAAGCAACAAAGTGCCGACCATTTTCCAATGAGATCATTACACCACCTAAAATAGTACCAACAAGAATTGCCACAAAGGTACCCATCTGCACCCACGCATTACCCTCGATCAACTCATCTGTTTTCAGATGCTGGGGAATATAACTATATTTAGCTGGACCAAAAAATGCCGACTGGGAGCCCATCAAAAATAACAGAGCAATCAATACCAGTATGTAACCTTCTATAAGCGCAAACGCCGCAAGAGACATGATGATTACTTCGATAAATTTTATGATCCTGATCGATCGAGATTTTTCATATTTATCTATCCATTGCCCGGCAGTAGCGGAAAATAAAAAGAAAGGAAGTATGAACAATGCCGCTGCCATATTAATCAGTAGATCGGCATCGGCTTGAATTAACTGGGCACCTTGAAAAGCGATAAGAATGATAAGTGCATTCTTAAAAATGTTATCGTTTAATGCGCCAAAAAACTGTGTGATAAAAAAAGGTAAAAAACGTTTTTGTCGTAGCAGCTCAAATTGGCCAGCGGTTTTATCTTTTTCCATGACGCACAAAAAACCTGATTAATTTTAAATTTAAAAAATATCACTCACAATGTCTGTAGCCATCGATTAACAACCTGTGTTAACTCTTCACCCTTATTCTCATAATAATGGTCAGCTCCTTTAACCACGCTCTGACTCGATTTTTTATTACCAGCGGCCTCAATACTTTGTAGACGCTCCGGAGCTTTTCGCAATACCACAGGATAATCATGTTCACCATACACATCCAGTATAGGAATCGTTAACTTTTCAAATGGAAATGGTTTTTCCATCAGCTGCTGGTAATCCGTTGCACCCATCCCTAATCCAACGTATGCATCTATTTTCTGCTCGCCGTTGGCATCCCAGGCATCTATCCATGCCATCGCCATATGCACGCCACAGCTATGAGCTACCAACACTACCTTTTCGTTACCCTGTTCACGTGCAAATTTTATTGCCGCATCGATCCTCGGCAAGGCTTCAGGAAACAATGGCACATAATCATAATACTCTGCCTGTTTTTCTAATACCGGCAGCTGCACTGACAAAGTATTCCAACCAAATTCAGTCAAGCCAACCCTCAATGGGTTAACAGTATCTTGCCAGTCAGGATGAAACCCCCTGCCATGCAGTATGATCACGACACCTTTAGACTCTTCTGCCTCAGTGTAAATACTTAAAAACTGATGATTATCTGCCTCAAGAAAAACCGCATCGCCATCTAAAATAACATCGACGATCTCATCCGCCATACGCTTCTCACGCGCCAGATCAGCTGCATTAACGGATGACAAGCAGACAGAACAAATGATGAGTGGTGCAACAATAAATTTAATATACTTCATTGGATAACTGCTATAAATAATAGACTCAACTGGATATATCATAGTGATCACCTTACCGCTAATATCTATATCACTATAGATACTGTTTTTTTACTACCATGAAATCGTAAAAATACAGTTTAGTCTGTTTTGTCAAAAAATAATTTTTCTGCACAAACATAATCCAAATAATCTGGTATTTTCCAGTGTTGAGTCTATTATTGTGTTAACGAATCTAGCTTTAGCGTGCACATTATGTCAGATAACAAGCGTCAGTTTCCACGTCAGGAAATACAGATTGAGGTAGAACTTAATTTTCTCGAAGATGACCCTCGAACGGTCATCACTCGCGACATGAGTCATGGCGGGCTGTTCATGCAACTAGACAACACAGAACATTATCCTATGGGTGAAATGGTCACCCTGCGCTTTAAGAACCCATTAGCGAATTTTGACGAAACGGCAAAAGATGCGATTATCGTTCGTCATACCGAAGGCGGTATCGCCGTTGCTTTTATAGAAATAGACGGGGCTTAACTCAAGCCTTATCTTTATCACAATCGATACAATCCAGCTTAAAACCAATCTTTTCCTGCCTGCCCTGTACTGAAACAACCCAGGGTCGACTTTGCCATGGCGGATCATGCCTCACGTGCTGGGCATGACCGCAGACCAGATCAGCTACCCAATGCTGAAACTCATCCTGATGGAACCCCTTAATCTGCTGCTTCATCTCTGCAGACTACCCTTCTACCGGACCTAGCAAATGACCCAGCCGTTGTGTCTCAGGTTTGCTATCTAAAGCAAGCTTAACCGTAATCGTTAACGGCACAGATAACAGCATACCAACTGGCCCTAGCACCCACCCCCAAAACACTAACGACACGAACACCACCAATGTCGACAAGCCTAATCCCTTACCCATGTATTTTGGTTCAACGATACTTCCGATAATGACATTAACCGCAACATACACAGCAGCAACCAGAAAGGCTGGCGCCAACCCAAGCTGAACCAGCGTTAGCATAACCGCTGGCACAGCTGCAATAATCGAACCTATATTCGGTACAAAGTTGAGCATGAAAGCCAGCACTCCCCACAGAACCGGATAGTCAACACCGATCAACCATAACGAAACACCGATAATAAGACCCGTCACCATACTGATTGCGGTCTTCATGCTCATATAACTTCTGAGCTTTTCAACAAACACTTGAGAGAACGCTTCTTTAGCAGTATCAGATTGACCCGAGTCAACTGCATTCAGCTTCAACAGCTTCTGGGTAAAACCAGCTGCCTCCATCAAAATGAATGCTACCGTTAATAATATTAAAAAAGAATCCTTTAATACATTGCCAAAACCTTTTAGTATGGATGACATCAATCCCACAGCCGCCGATGGATCAATCGCCTCCTTGATAGCACCTGTGACCGAGAAACCATGATCACTCAACCACTGAAAAACATGTGCCCATTCGGCTGATATTTTTTCCTGGTACACCGGCATCATCTGACTGAAATCAGTAATAGAACTACCTATCAATAATGTCAGACCAACACCTATCGAGATAACCAGTGACATAACAGACATTAGAGCCAGGCCTTTAGGCAACCCTGCCTGCTGCAATTTACTCATCAAGGGAAAACTGATAACAGCGATAAAAACTGAAAGCAAAAAGGGAACGATAAGCGATGCCGATTGTTTCATACCAGCCACGATAACCAGAACAGCAGCACTAACAATTATCATGCGCGATACTGATGAAAACGAACTCGTCATAATGATTCTCCGTATCTCATCGTTATCTTTAGTTGCTGGAACTCTCGTCTAACAATTCAACATCTTCTCGCTTGATCTCTACTTTTTCTATTTTCTCAAAGCGACCACTTATCTTGGTTGCGGAAATATTAACTTCTTCAACATCTTTGTTAGCCTGCTGAATATGTTTGGACAGATTATCCATGCGCTTTCTAAAGCGATCAAAATCTTTGGATAAATTAATCAGATGCTCTTGTATAACGTGCACCTGCTTACGAGTAGCGGAATCTTTTAATACCGCTCGCGCGGTCGTTAATATGGCCATCAATGTCGTGGGTGACACCATCCACACCCGAGCGCGTTGCGCTTCATCAACCAGCTTAGGCTGATGCGCGTGTATTTCTGCGAATACCGCTTCAGCAGGTATAAACATGATGGCACCATCCGCTGTCTCTCCTTCGATGATGTACTTCTCTGAGATATCTTTGATGTGCTTTTTAATATCAAGGCGGAATTGTTTTTCAGCCTTCGTACGATCGATATCGGTTGCGTCGTTATCCATCATCTTCTGAAAAGAATCGAGAGGAAATTTAGAATCGATTGCGATATGCCCTGTTGGTTCCGGCAAAAACATCATGCAATCAACACGGGTGCTATTACTCAATGTATGCTGCAATGCATAGCTACCTTCAGGCATAACATTACTGATCAAACCGGCCATCTGCACTTCACCGAAAGCACCACGCGAGCGCTTATCTGTTAGCACTTCTTGTAGACTGACCACGTTACTGGAAAGCTCGGTTATACGTTTTTGTGCTTCGTCAATTAGAGCCAGGCGCTTGACGACATCGGTAAAAGTTTCCGTGGTTTTCTCAAATCCCTTATCTAACCGCTGCTCTACTTGCCCACTGATATCGTTCAGCCTTTTCTGCAGAAGTTCATGTAATTCATTATTCGACTTTGCAAAACTCTCGATACTGTCTTTTGACATCTCGCCCAGACGTTTCTCTATACTTTGTTGCATTCCACCAAAACGCTCGACTGAAACTTGCGACATTTCTCCCAGACGTTTTTCTAATGCATGCTGCACCTCACCAAAACGTTGCTCCATCTTTGACTGCGAGTTACCTTGCGCTTCAAGTAATGCTGACCTCGTCTGCTGGAAACTGTCCTGCAACTGCTGATTAGCCCTTGTCTGCTCTGCTGTTTTAAACTCTTGCTCGCTAAATTTTTTATTCAAGCGAAAGAACATAGCAATCAACACAATCAATAATGTGCCCAACAAGGCGATAACCACAATTTCAACGTCGCTGATTTCCATAATTCTCGAATAAGTTTTTAATGCTAAAGCGAGGATTAATGCAGGTTTGTTATACTACCCCCCTTCTCAAGCTACTCTATCATACGTCGTGTCACACATTCTCTGCAAAACAACCGATATCGAAGACCCTGGCAGCAAAAGCTTTGAGGTAAAAATCAAACGAAAAACCCAGTCTATTTTTTTGATTCATAAAAACGGTAACTTTTTTGCTTACTACAACAAGTGTCCGCACACTGGTGCCAGTCTCGAATGGCAAGAAGATCAGTTTCTTGATCTAGACAAAGAGCTAATTCAATGCGCAACACATGACGCGTTATTTACTATCGATTCTGGTGAATGTATCGCAGGCCCTTGCTCTGGAGATAGCCTGCAAGCTCTAACCATTTCGATACAGGCAGATGAAATCCACCTCGTTCTATAGTTCGATTTAGCAACAGACCGTCTATGGATTTATTTATTCGACTGTTTCCTCTGTGGGCAATTGCCTTATCCCTCATCGCTTACAATATCCCTGCACCATTTGCAGAGATGAAATTCAGCATCATCCCTCTACTAACGATTATTATGTTCAGCATGGGGCTGACTTTAAGCATCGCAGACTTCAAGCGAATTCTTACCATGCCCAAATTGATTTTTACCGGGCTCGTGTTGCAGTACACCATAATGCCGATAACGGCGTTACTCCTGGCTAACCTACTACAGCTAGATCCAGCGCTAACGATTGGCATGATACTCGTCGGCACCTGTCCGGGTGGAACCGCTTCTAATGTCATCACTTATCTGGCACGAGGTAATGTTGCGCTATCGATTAGTCTGACCACACTTTCAACGATATTAGCAGTCGCACTAACGCCAGCTATCACCCTATTACTCGCCGACACAGCGATAGACGTACCCACAGGAAAAATGCTGATCAGCATACTAACTATCGTCATTGCTCCTGTAGGCCTGGGTTTAGCACTTAAGCATTTCTACAGCGACAGAATTAATACTATCGAAGCCTATCTTCCACTTGTTGCAACTAGCGCAATCATCCTCATCATCGCCATCATTACCGCGCTTAATGCGGACCAATTCAGCAAGCTAGGACTTAGCCTCTTGTTAGCCGTCGCCCTGCATAACCTCTTTGGCCTATTCGCAGGTTACAGTTGTGCGAAGTTTTTGGGTTATCAAGCCAGGGAATGCCGCACACTGGCAATCGAAGTCGGTATGCAGAACTCCGGATTAGCTGTGGCATTGGCGATTAAGCATTTTTCTGTCGCCGCAGCGCTACCCGGCGCTATTTTCAGCATCTGGCATAATATCAGTGGCGCAACGCTGGCTTATTTCTGGTCAAAACGCTCAAACCTACAATAATAAGGCTTGTTCCAGGCTAAAGTCACTTGACATCCGAGCTCATCTTTCGTATGTTAGTAAACGTTTACTTATATAAATAAACGCTATACATTTTTAACCACAAATAACAATGAGGAGTTTATTATGGACTTTGATTCAGAATTAGATGCAAGCGGTTTAAACTGCCCACTACCTATCTTACGCGCTAAAAAAGCAATCTCAGCTTTAGACGCAGGTCAAACGCTTAAAATTATCGCTACCGACCCAGGTTCTGTAAAAGACTTCGAAGCTTTTTGCAAACAGACAGGTAACGAATTAGTTTCAAGTGGCGAAGAAGAAGGCAAATTTGTATTTGCTATCAAAAAAGCAGCATAAGCCTGCCTCACAAGTCCATTAGGACAAGTCACCGTGAGCCAGCGACTATCAGGCCCTGAACGCAGAGAATCCATACTCTCTGCCGCTCAGGGCCTTTTTGCTAATAAAGGATTACATGGCGTTTCAGTCGATGAGATTGCTCGCGCCGTCCACGTTAGCCCTGCTATCCTCTATCGACACTTCGACTCCAAACAGTCTCTTTACGATGCTGTTCTGGAAAAATTTTCCTGCCAACGGCAGAGCTATGTCGACACAATTGTTAATCACGGCACACGCTTCGAAGACGCTCTCGCTGGAATGACTCAGGTTTTTATCAAAAACGTCGCAGAAAACCCTGATATTTTAAAAATCGAACTGCACAGCCTGCTCGAAGGCAACCCTGCAACATTAGCCTTCTTTCAAAACCGCTGGAAAAGCTTCACCGACTATATCGAATTCGGCTTAAATGAATATTTGCCGTACGATATTCCCAATCGCGAAAAAACTATTTTAAGCGCCGGCCTCATGTTTCAAGGTATGGTTCGTGAAGCATTGATTCAAAAATGCCTGCAGCCTCAGGATAGATTAGTAGATTTGAGTCTCTATGAATTAAGCAACGAATTGGTCACACTGTTTCTACGCTCGATCGGTATCAACAAAACTCAGCTATCACGTAAGGCGACTATTTCCAGTTAGTTTTATTAATAGCGCGCAACACGCTGATCCGACTTCTCAGATTAATCAAAAATAGATATAACGGACCATCTAATCTTTTGTACGACTGGGCAAGGTCGGCCCACAGCGGTCATTCACTCTTCATTAAAAAAATATAAAGAATATTGACATTCGTCAAAGACATATAAATTATATTTTCATAATATAATAATATGTTAAATATGATATTGGTATGAGTTGGTAGGGGGTTTTATGATTTTAGATGTAATGACTTATTCGGCGATGATTGTGGTAACGGCGCTATCTCTTGTCGTTATTCTCTTGGCATGGCGCCCTCTAGGGCAACAAAATAACAAGAGTAGATAAAGCATGCTGGTCAACTTCTTATAACAGTTCAGTTGTGTGTAACGAACAATGTGGTCTTAATACCGCTAAACCCTCATTGTCATGCGCTAAGTGACACCTGATGGTATTGTGGCTACATCGTAAGAGGCATAGCTTTAGTAGCTATGCCTCTTTTTATGCCCTTTGAATATTTTTATAATTTGATTCTCGAGATAGCATGAAAAATATACCTGTAAAATCTTCAAAAATAAAAGAAAAGATTTGTGAAACATGTGGGTTACAAAAATCTTGTGGCGACCTGCCCGGTTTTTGCCAGCTGATACACTATGTTCCAGTTGTTTTAGTGGTTGCCGGATTGACTTATTTACTAATAACTATGTCACTGTAAAAGGTAATTCAATATTCTATAATTTACGCAAAGATACCGGCAGTCTTTATGGCTGCCGTTTTTTATGCTTGTAATATCTTTTGACCGTCTCTTGTTGGCCCAGACTGTGTGAAAACTCAAAATATTTTTGATTTTAAAAACTCTATCCCTAAATATGTGTAATTATTCATGTAAAAACAAGAACAATCCCCACTAAATACTCATTCGTAGTTTGATATTATCG
>WTCC01000026.1 GCA_013138755.1 Gammaproteobacteria bacterium | reverse complement strand
TAGTGATTGTAATGATATGGCTCAGGTATATGTTCTGCTAGAGCAAGCATCATTATTATGCCGTCGGTCGGATGCGAAGCTGATGTTGAACCTTCCTCCTAAGTTAATAGAAGCACTTGACCTTTCGAAGTTAGATTATGATGGCCTCCATGCAGACAGCCGAACATTAAATTTGATGTCCGTGGGTGAATCGCGAAAATTGCATAGTGATAAATTGCTTTCGGCTTCATGCCATACCCGAGAAGAGCTAATGAAAGCAGTACAGTTAGAATCTGATTTCGTCGTGCTGTCACCCGTGCAGAAAACGCAGAGTCATCCTGATACGCCTGCCTTAGGGTGGGATATGTTCGCATCTATGATAGAGGACGTTGCCTTACCAGTATATGCCTTAGGTGGTGTTTCAGATGCTGATGTAGATACATCGTGGTTACATGGCGCACAAGGTGTCGCAGCAATCAGTGCGTTTTGGAAGTAGTGGTTGTTATTCTATTCTAGTTATAAGAAACGGTGTGGTGCTATCTGTTAGTAGTTAAATAGCGCACATTTTTAAATTAAAGTTTATATCTTCTTTGCACTGTTCCGGTCGTAAGGCAGGGTCATCATTAGACATGAAGCGAATAGAAAAACGGTGTTTCCCAGCGCTGATTTCAGGGTAGCAGGTGCTGCCGACAGGGATAGATATCCTTAGTAACTGTATTGCCTGATTTGTATCTAATGATTTTTGGAAGAAACCATTTTGTGCTGCCTCACTCGTGTCTTCTGCACTGTTTCTTAAAATATCTAATATCAATTGTACGGAACGATCCAGATAAGTAAAAGGTTGGAACCATTTTTCAATATGTTTTTGTCTTGTCTCTTTTGGTAGGGTCAGCCAGTGCTTGAGCGTTGGTAGATCAAAGTCACAAATACTACCGGGTACAGAGTTCTTCTGTGCTATGGCAGAAAGTAATTCAATATTTTTTGTTTCCTGTCCTATTTGTCCGCTGATGGCCTGTAGCTCGCCAATGTGTTTTTGTATGTTTTTTAATACGGAAGAAAGTTGTGTCTGATCAATCTGTGGGCGCTTGGACAATCTTTCTAGACGGGAGTACTGGCGTTCGAGCTCTTTAAGAACTTCTAATTTAACGTCACTGCGTGTGGTATAGGCCAATACTTGTAAGATAGCATCCATAGCTACACGATTGTTCCAGTCTGATCCGTGGCTCTGGTGGAAAGCATATTCCTGAAACAGTTTTTCCAGCCGTAAAAAAGACCGTACTCTTTCATTTAGTGGCTGTTCGTATACGTAATGGTCTGTCACAGTTTGGATTCTTTGATCTTATTGAGCTATCGAAAATTCGATGTATCTTGAATATCAGTGAATTTTACACTTTTTTGCCAGTAGGGTGGCGAGATTTTCACTCTTCAGTGTTAGTAGTATTTGAAAATTTATCATGAAGTCCTTGTATTTTTGTCTCTAGCTCTTTGATATCACTGTTATTTTCTATTATATCATCTGCTTCGCTGATCCGTTTGCTATCACTTACCTGACTTTTGATAATGGATAAGATATCTTCAGGGGTTCTGCCATCTCGTTGAATAATACGTTTGATTTTATTCTCTTCGTTAGCGATGACGACAAGAGTTTTATCGATTAACTGATGGAAGTTGGTTTCAAATAATAGAGGGATAACGACGATGATGTATTGAGGTTGATTTGGTTTTGCGCGGTAAATCTTTATCGCTTTTTCGACCTTGGTCCGTATTTTAGGGTGTAGGATTTTTTCTAATTGCTGCTTTTTATGTTCCTGGCTAAATATGATTTTTGCTAGTATATTTCTATCGAGCAGACCATCGTCATCTAGTATGATCTTACCAAATGCATCCGTTATTTCCTCCAGTACAGAGTGGTCATTATCGACGAGTTCGCGAGCAATTACGTCTGTGTCGATTATTTGAACACCAAGATTTTTAAATAGATTAGAGACGGTAGTTTTTCCACTACCGATACCACCTGTTAATCCGATTATTAACATGCTTTAGGTGCTTTATGATAAAAACGCTAGGTAAGTCGTGTTTATGGTTTCTCCCCATAATAACGCAATCCATCCTGCAATCGCCAGGTACGGGCCAAATGGTATAGGTTGCTGTTTTTTTGTCTTGCCAATAATTAACATGCTGATGCCTATCATAGAACCAACGATAGAAGACATAAATATTATTTGTGGTAGATAGGTAAAACCAACCCATGCACCAAGTGCAGCAAGTAATTTAAAATCACCAAAACCCATACCCTCTTTATGGGTTAAGAGCTTGAATAACTGATAGACGAACCAGAGAATTAAGTAGCCAGCCATCGCACCGATTACACTGGATTTTAGATCAGTAAAAACTTCATAAAAGCTGAGAAATAAACCCAGCCATAACAAAGGCATCGTTATATTATCAGGCAGTAGTTGTTTTTTGATGTCTATAAGCGTTAGCGCGATGAGGGTCCAGGTGAAAAAAAGAGCTGCGAGAGTCTGCAGTGTTACACCAAATGTATATGCCACAACTAATGACGCAATGCCTGTGGCCAACTCCACAATCGGGTATTGGATAGA
>WTCC01000196.1 GCA_013138755.1 Gammaproteobacteria bacterium | reverse complement strand
CATACTGATGAAAGGTATAGGTAAATCGTTAGTAACCAGTGATTTCACCCTCGACAACTTAAACAACGCCATCATACAGTCGGCAGCAGCTTAAAATGATATTTGTTCAGATTAAATAAGATACAGTCCCCTCTCTCAGAGGGAGAGGCAGTAAACGAGATAGAATGAGAGTAACCGTTAAAAAAATTAAAATGGTCAGAACATGAGTAACAGCTATAGCGGTCAACTGGTTCCTTATGCCTGCGATGATAAAAAATCGCAAGGTCGACGCTATGATGAACCACATCCAACCTATCGCAACGAATACCAGCGCGATCGTGACAGAATCATTCATTCCGCAGCATTCAGACGCCTGGAATATAAAACTCAGGTGTTTGTTAATCATGAAGGTGATCTATTTCGTACACGGTTGACTCACTCACTTGAAGTCGCACAGATTGCACGCAGCATTGCCCGTGAATTACGCTTACATGAAGATTTATCGGAAGCCATTGCCTTAGCACACGACCTTGGTCATACACCTTTTGGTCATGCCGGACAAACTGCTTTAAATAATTGCATGAAAGGCCTGGGCGGTTTCGAACACAACCTTCAATCACTACGCGTCATAGACAAACTCGAACAAAAATATGCCGATTTTGATGGCCTGAATCTAACCTTTGAAACACGTGAAGGTATTTTAAAACATTGTTCCGTTACTAACGCAAAAGAACTTGGTGATGTAGGCGAACGTTTTATCAATAAAACACAACCAAGTCTTGAAGCGCAGTTAACCGATTATTCCGACGAAACCGCCTACAACAATCACGATATCGATGATGGTATACGTTACGGTTTAATCACCATCACCGACCTATTAAAAGTAGAATTATTTAGCGAGCAGTACGACATCGTAAATAACAGATACCCAGGACTGGATGATAAAAAACTTTTACATGAAATCATTCGACGTATGATTAATGTCATGGTGGTTGATTTAATCGACACCTCTCGAGAAAATATTGCTAACGCAAAATTAAACTCGATCAGTGATGTACGCAACCAAAAACACGCGATTATGTCTTTTAGTACTGAGATGAATGATAAAAAATTAGAGCTTAAACAGTTCTTACGCAAAAACCTGTATCAGCATTATCGCGTTCATCGCATGACTAAAAAAGCGGCAAACGTTATCGACTCCTTGTTCGAGGCATTCTTAGAAGACCCGAACATCTTACCCACAGAAGCCATACAACACTGCAATATATTAAAAGAACGGAACGGTGACAAAGGTTTGGCACGCGGCATTGCCGATTACATCGCAGGCATGACAGATCGTTACGCCATCATCGAATACGAAAGAATTTTTAATCCGCGTCAATTATCCTTCGCTAACTTTAACGCCTAGTCAGCCAGAAACACATGGCTGGGCGCATTCCACAAAATTTTATAGATGACCTTATCGGACGAAGTGATATCGTCGAAGTCATCAACTCCCGCGTTTCCTTAAAAAGAAAAGGCAAGGAATTTTCCGCTTGCTGTCCTTTCCATAACGAAAAAACACCGTCGTTTACCGTCAGCGAAGCCAAGCAATTTTATTATTGTTTTGGCTGTCATGCCAAAGGCAACGTCATTGGTTTTTTAATGGACTATGAACATCTAAGTTACATAGACGCCATCGAATCACTAGCTGCAGACGCACATGTCGATGTACCACACGAAGACAGCGGCTTCACAAACAAAAATCAGGAAGACAAACAACCTTATTACAATATATTAAAACAGGCCAGCGAACTGTTTCAGCAAGAACTTAAAACCTCTGAACGCGCTATTGAATACCTTAAGCAGCGTGGCCTATCGGGCGAAATAGCCAAACAATTTAAAATTGGTTACGCCCCCGACGGCTGGAGTTTTTTAAGCGACAGACTAGGCACATCTAACGAAAATTTAAATTCACTGATAAAAACAGGTTTAGTAGTCAATAAAGAAAATGATAAAACTTATGATCGTTTTCGTGACCGCATCATCTTTCCTATCACTGATCAACGTGGGCGAATTATCGGTTTCGGTGGTCGCATTCTCGATAAAGGTGAACCAAAATATTTGAACTCACCAGAAAATGCAGTCTTCCATAAAGGTTATGAGTTATATGGTTTATACGAAACCAAACAGGCTTTACGACAAATTGACCGAATTATTGTTGTTGAAGGTTATATGGACGTCGTGGCGTTAGCACAAAGCGATATCAATTATGCCGTCGCCTCACTCGGTACAGCAACAACCACCGATCAAATACAAAAAACATTTCGCACCACACACGAAATCGTATTCTGTTACGACGGTGATAACGCCGGCAAAAAAGCCGCATGGCGTGCATTAGAAAACACACTGACTGTCATCCGCGATGGCATGATTGCAAAATTTCTTTTTCTACCTGAAAAAGAAGACCCGGACACCATGGTGCGCAAAGAGGGCAAAGAAGCCTTTGAACGACGCATCATCAATGCCACCACACTCTCGGACTTTCTATTTGATAAATTAAAATCAGAGGTTGATTTAGCTACCAATGAAGGCAAAGCACAACTAGCCAACAAAGCGAACAAACTTATTCAAAAAATGCATAACAGCTTGTTTAAAGATTTGCTAATCGAAGAGCTTTCAACTTT
Source organism: Gammaproteobacteria bacterium (assembly GCA_013138755.1). GTDB lineage: Bacteria > Pseudomonadota > Gammaproteobacteria > SZUA-229 > SZUA-229. Next base: position 2,448 of record WTCC01000196.1, on the reverse strand, counting down.
GGTTGGTTTAAGCCAGCAACATCTTGAATCAAAAATCTCATCTGCATCACAAGAAAAAAGAAAACACGCACAAACAACCAAACCGATTCGTGGTCAACAAGTACAAAATAATAAAACCCGTATTGCCATTGCCCTGCTTTTGCAAAACCCGGATTTAGCGAATCAGCACAAAGTGCCTGATACATTTCAAGATGCTTTTACTAAAGGCCTACCGCTTTTATACGAACTACAAAAAACCATTGAAACCAATACACAATTAACAGCCGCCGCATTATTAGAAAGATTTCGTGACAGCGAACATGAAAAAGCATTCAACATATTATCGGTACTACAAACACCTGAAACCGAAAACACCGACAACATAAACGAAGTATATAAAAACCTAATCGAACGACTTCATTATGAAGACCGTGATGAATACTTTAGTCATAAACTAGAGAACAATGTGTCACTAACGGCGGAAGAAAAAAAAGAATATCTAGCGCATTGCATGAAATAAATATTGACTTGTTTTTAATTTGATGGATAATGCTTCCAAACAGCGCTAATTTGTCTCAGATTGCGGGCGCTATATAAATTCAGCTAAAACGAATTTTGGTACCAAATATCGAAAACCCGTTTTAGCTATAAAGCTTAAACGGGTTTTTTTATGCCCAAATAAGATGATATGAAAATATCTATCTATAATTACATATCTGAGTAAAAGCTATAAATGCCCCTCTAGGGGGGAGCAGAACAACTTTATAAGAGTATAACCATGAGCAATTATTTATTTACATCCGAATCAGTTTCCGAAGGTCACCCAGATAAAGTCGCAGATCAAATCTCAGATTCGATACTGGACGCTATTTTTGAGCAAGACAATAAAGCACGTGTTGCTTGCGAAACTATGATCAACACCGGCATGGTCGTTATTTCTGGCGAAATCACTACTGAAGCATGGATTGATATGCAGGAAGTGGTACGAAACACGGTTAAAGAGATTGGTTATAACAGCTCTGATATGGGTTTTGACTACGGCTCATGCGCTGTCATCACCTCAATCGATAAACAATCTGCTGACATTGCCGCTGGCGTTGATGAATCTTCCGACCACGAGCAAGGCGCTGGTGACCAGGGCTTAATGTTTGGTTATGCCAGTAATGAAACAGACGTTTTAATGCCCGCACCCATTACATACGCGCATAAATTAGTGAAACGTCAGGCCGCGTTGCGAAAAAACGGCACCCTGCCCTGGTTGCGCCCTGATGCAAAAAGCCAGGTTACTTTCCGTTACGAAAATAACAAACCAGTTGCCATCGATGCTGTCGTATTGTCCACACAGCACGCGCCTGACATCGAGTACAAGGACCTGCGTGAAGCCGTTATGGATGAGATCATCCTGCACGAGCTACCTGAAGAATGGATTACTAAAGACACACAGTTTCATATCAACCCAACGGGCATCTTTGTCATCGGCGGGCCTGTCGGTGACTGTGGCTTAACGGGCAGAAAGATTATCGTTGATACTTATGGCGGCATGGCTCGCCATGGCGGTGGCGCGTTCTCTGGCAAAGATCCATCAAAAGTTGACCGCTCTGCAGCCTATGCCGGTCGTTATGTTGCAAAAAATGTAGTGGCTGCCGGTTTAGCAGAAAGGTGTGAAGTCCAGGTTTCCTACGCGATTGGCGTTGCCGATCCAACGTCAATTTCAGTACAAACATTTGGCACAGGCAAGATAGCTGATGAAAAAATCGTTGAATTAATCGGTGAGCATTTCAATCTAAAACCACGCGGCATCGTCGATATGCTGGATCTATTACGCCCCATTTACAAGAAAACAGCAGCATATGGACATTTTGGTCGTGAAGAACCTGAATTTACCTGGGAAAAAACTGATAAAGCAGATGCATTAAGGGATGCAGCTGGGATATAATTCACCCACAATTTCTGAGGAGCGCTGCACCAGATTTTCTTATCTGTCAGGCTCAGAAACAAAAATCCTTAATTAAGGCATTTTGAATAATAACCGCGCTCATTTCTTAAACTAAACAATTAGGAGATGAGCATGAATGCCATCGTAGACACAAATTCAATACAAGACTACAAAGTCGCCGACATTTCACTGGCTGAATGGGGCCACAAAGAAATCCGTATAGCTGAAACTGAAATGCCAGGTCTGATGGCGTTACGTGAAGAATATGGTGCAGAACAACCTCTAGCTGGCTGCCGTATCATGGGCAGTATTCACATGACGATTCAAACAGCCGTTTTAATCGAAACGCTTATTGCTCTGGGCGCTGAAGTACGCTGGGTTTCCTGTAACATCTTCTCAACACAAGATCATGCTGCTGCGGCCATTGCTGATCAAGGCATCCCTGTATTCGCATGGAAAGGTGAAACCATCGAAGAATACTGGTGGTGTACAGAGCAAGCCCTGCTTTGGCCTGACGGCAAGTTACCCAATAT
>WTCC01000328.1 GCA_013138755.1 Gammaproteobacteria bacterium | reverse complement strand
GGTTCACTCTTTATCAAGCTACTGATCAAAATCAGATAAGCGGGTACGGCTTTTTTGATTGTTTCTGGATCGTCAAATTCTAAAATTGTGGCGGATAAATCTTGTGCAAAGTCTTTCTTAGCATTAGTGACGACAGTACTACACGCAATCAAACTTAGTACGGTGAATACCAGTAATATTGTTTTGATTAACGGAATCATACTTATCTTTGGTCTCATATCTCGTCCTTTAAACATGCTGAAACATATGAACGTACTGTGAAAACTGGACAAATGTTACAGTAATTTAGTAGTCAGGTCTGCCCTCTTTTACACACATATGCAATATACGATGTGACATGTAATTATCACATTAATTCAATGACTATTATCATACACACATAAAAAAGGCCGGATAACCGGCCTTTTTACAACTGCTTATCTAGATTATTGAACAGCTATATTTTGTAACCCACCTAAAGAGCGTACCCATGGTTTTGAACCTGTCTTGATCTCCAATTCAGCTGCCGCAGCATCAGCTGACGCACGATCCGGGTGGATATCAACTAATACATAAACGATAGATCCTGAACGATCAGTTTTTACAGTCATTAAATCTTCTACACCCTTTTCAGCCTTAAACTTATCAACACTTTCCACTGTATTACCAGCAAAAACCTGTACTGCATAGTTAGTACTAAGCATAGCCATTATGTCCGTGCTAACGGGCGCATCTTCAACCACTACCGGCACTATCACTGCCGGCGCAGGTGCTGATTCTGGCGCATCCATCACGATAGCTTCCACATCTGGGTCTGCAAGTAACACTGGATCATTAAGTGAAGTATCAGTAGCAGCCTCATCAGATGCCGCATTCCTCGCTTCAGCTTCATGCTTAGCACCCCATGGTGACTCATCTTCCTGAGTCCAGGGCGCTGGCGTATTAGAACAACCTATTAGGCCAAAAATGATTAGATTGGTTACGGCAACACCGCGAATTATATTTGTTGTTAAAGCCATGATTACTCCCCATGTTTTTATTGTTTTATTGAGTGTAGTTCAAATAAGAAATTTGTCGCTTTTATGCTATAAAATCATCAACTAACACGTAATCTCTTCAAAAATTCCAGACAATAAAAAAGGAGCCAAGGCTCCTTTTTTATCAAACAACAGTGATTGCTGTTTAGGCAGCGGCTTCTTCCACTTCTTTCATACTTAAGCGGATACGGCCCTGACGATCAATCTCTAATACTTTAACCTTAACAACATCACCTTCAGATAATTTATCACTGACGTTCTCAACACGCTCATCGCTAATTTGAGAAATGTGAACTAAACCATCTTTGCCAGGCAGGATTTCAACAAAAGCACCAAAATCCATTATCTTCTTCACTGTACCGTTGTAAACAACACCAACTTCAGCGTCAGATGTAATCTGTTCGATACGTTTCTTAGCTTCTTCAGCAGCGGCTAAATCACTTGAGGCAATCTTAATATTTCCTTCATCATCTATATCAATCCTCGCGCCGGTTTCTTCAGTCAAAGCACGAATAACTGCGCCGCCTTTACCGATAACATCGCGAATTTTGTCTGGGTGAATCTTGATGTTCAAGTAGCGAGGCGCGTACTCAGACATTTCTGTATTGGTTGTAGAGAGAACCTTATTCATCTCACCAAGGATGAAATTACGACCAACCTTTGCTTGTTCCAGTGCTTTTTCCATAATCTCTTTGGTGATGCCCTGGATCTTGATATCCATCTGCAATGCACAGATACCATTTTCAGAGCCAGCTACTTTAAAGTCCATATCACCAAGATGATCTTCATCACCAAGGATATCGGATAGCACAGCGAAATCATCACCTTCTTTAATCAGACCCATCGCAATACCTGCAACCGGTGCTTTAATCGGTACACCTGCGTCCATCAAAGATAAACTAGTACCACAGACTGAAGCCATAGAACTTGAACCGTTTGATTCTGTAATTTCTGAAACCACACGAATGGTGTAAGGGAAATCTTCTTCAGAAGGCATTACACCTAAAACACCACGTTTCGCTAGACGGCCATGACCGATCTCACGACGTTTTGGTGTACCAACCATACCGGTTTCACCAACACAGTATGGAGGGAAGTTGTAATGCAACATGAACGGTTCGCGGTATGAACCATCAAGCGCATCGATAATTTGTGCATCACGAGCTGTACCTAATGTAGTAACAACCAATGCTTGTGTTTCACCACGTGTAAACAAGGCTGAACCGTGTGTACGAGGAAGAACGCCTGTACGTACAGTAATGGCACGTACATCATCTGTATTACGACCATCAATACGTTTTTCACCCGCAATGTAACGAGAGCGAACGACTTTCTTTTCTAGCTTACCAAAAGCACCTTTGATTTCGTCTTTTGACCAGCCATCATCTGACTGTAATGCTTCAACAGCAGCACGTCTAGCTGCTTTAACGGCATCTTGACGAGCCATTTTTTCAGCAATTTGGTAGGCATCAGTAATTGTAGCAGTACTTATTTCAGCAACTTTTGCAGCAAGATCTTCATCGACAAGCTCTGGTGTGTATTCCCACTTAGGTTTGCCTACTTCTGCAGCAAATTCATTAATAGCAGTAACAACCGCTTGCATCTGCTCATGGCCATACATTACCGCACCAAGCATAACTTCTTCTGAAAGTAGTTTAGCCTCAGATTCAACCATCAACACAGCGGTATCAGTACCGGCAACAACCAGATCAAGATCAGAAGTTTCTAGCGCTTCTTTATTCGGGTTTAAAATATATTCGCCATCTTTGTAACCCACACGAGCCGCACCCAGAGGACCAGCAAATGGTACACCAGCAATACAAAGCGCCGCAGAAGCACCGATGATTGCTGGAATCTCAGGATCGATATCGCCGCTGATAGAAACAACAGTTGCTACGATCTGACATTCGTTAGTGAAACCTTTTGGGAACAAAGGGCGAATCGGACGATCGATCAAACGACAGGTCAATGTTTCTGCTTCACTCGGACGACCTTCGCGACGGAAGAAACCGCCGGGGATTTTACCAGCAGCGTAAGTACGCTCTTGATAATTAACCGTCATTGGGAAGAAATCTCTACCTGGCTCTGATTCCTTAGAACATACCGCAGTAACGAAAACAACTGTGTCGCCCATGCTAATCATAACCGCACCGGATGCCTGACGAGCGATCTCACTCGTTTCCATCGTTACCGTTAGATCGCCATACTGAAATGATTTTTTAATTGCTGTAGGTATCACTTTATTTATCCCCAATCCCGGCCCAGTGTGTCACTGACCTGATATTTATCTAATTTATGATGATTATAAGGTTAAAAACACTCAATGAATGTCTGCTTAGCGACGTAGACCAAGACTAGCAATCAATGCTTTATAGCGTTCAACATTTTTACCTTTAAGGTAATCAAGCAGCTTACGACGCTGGTTAACCATGCGTAACAAACCACGACGTGAATGGTGATCGTGTGTGTGCTCTTTAAAGTGCTCGGTTAATTGCACGATGCGCGTTGTCAATAATGCAACCTGAACTTCAGGAGAACCAGTGTCTCCTTCTTTTTGTTGATATTTTGCGACAACGTCGCCTTTTTCTACGGTTGATAAACCCATGAATACTCCGAAATAATATAACGCCCAAAATAATGGACATTGCTAAAAAATGTGGGCGATTTTATCACTAAATGAAGCAACACAGAAGCATTGCCTGTATAAGAATATTTAACCATTTCAAGCTCATAAAAAACCTAAAACAATCATCGCCCTGATAAGTTTGTCACTTCCAGCACCACTCATGGTTACAGAACAGGAAATGTTTTCCATGGCTAAAGCCGCTAACTGCAGCATCTAGCCCAAGCGCGCTATTGTAACATAGCGCAATCTATTTATGCATACTGCTTAATCATTCGGCGTGGAGCTACCAGCCCATCGTCTTGAATCTCACCCAATCCTAAAAAGTGACTCTGATCATAGATGCGAACCCAACCTTCAGTCGGCGCATGCGGCACTAGCACAGGCTGTCCCTGGCGCACGTAGAATGCTGCATCTGAGCCTAAATGCACATCGGGCCAGTCAGCTACACCACTATCGATAGGCTGCAAACAAGCGTCTAACGCATCCTGACCATCCTCTGCTAACGACATTAATTCGTCGATAGTTACCATATCACCCGAGTAAGGCCCAACGCTGAGACGGCGCAGAGCAGTAATGTGGGCGCAACAGTCTAATTTTTTTGCAATATCTTCAGCCAGGGTACGAACATAAGTACCCTTGGAACATTCGACTTCCAGCTCCAGAATGATGCGCTGCTGATCGTCAGTCACAAGTGATATAAAATTGATATCGTATATAGTGATACTTCTAGGCTTGCGCTCCACTTCGATACCCTTTCGAGCAAGATCATATAAACGCTCACCATTATGTTTCAGTGCAGAGAACATCGGTGGTATCTGCTCTATCTCACCGATAAATTCTGGTAGAACAGCCAATATATCCTGCTCAGTTATCGCAGTGGCATCTTGCGTATCGATAACCTCACCCTCTGCGTCACCCGTATTAGTACTTACACCCAACTGACATTTAAAGCGGTACTTTTTATCTGAGTCCAATAAAAATGCCGAAATCTTCGTTGCCTCACCCAGGCATATTGGCAGCATGCCCGTTGCAAGCGGGTCCAGGCTACCCGTGTGCCCAGCTTTTGCTGCGTCAAACAGACGTTTAACTTTCTGCAAGATATGATTGGAACTGCAGCCTGGTGGTTTATCCAGTAACAATACACCGCTGACATTACGTCCTTTATTTTTACGTCTACCCAAAACTATTCACTCTCTTCATCAATGCTATTTTTTTTGTCACGGCTAATGGCTTTACTGATTAAATCGTCCATCTCCACGCCTCGCTCAACGCTCTCATCGATGGTGAATTTCAGGGTAGGCACAATACGCGCACGGATACGACGGCCGATCTCTTTACGGATAAAACCTACCGCACGATTTAACACGTCGATTGCTTCTTGTTGTTTCTCGGAATTTAACAATGAACAATAGATAACAGCATGGCTTAGATCACGGCTCATACGTACTTCCGTAAATGAGACGAAACCCAATCGCGGGTCTTTGATTTCATCACGAACAATTTCCGCCAATTCACGACGGAGTTGTTCCGCCATGCGGTCACTACGCAGGAATTCTCTAGGCATCGTTTATCCGCACTATATTACGCAGACAACAAGAGTCATAGATTCTCAAATACAGATAACAGTTAAACATGTTCTATCGAGACACTTTACAGCGTACGTTCAACTTCTATGCGCTCAAAGACTTCTATCTGATCGCCAACTTTTACTTCGTAATTTTTGACACCGATACCACATTCTGTACCACTGTTAACTTCTTTCACCTCGTCTTTAAAGCGACG
>WTCC01000354.1 GCA_013138755.1 Gammaproteobacteria bacterium | reverse complement strand
TCGGTAACGATGATATTATTAAGTGGCAGTCCTGCACTGACTAATTGATTCAAACACGCCAGTGCTGCTGCGCCAGCCCCGGAAGTCACCAACCGAATATCTTCTATAGTTTTACCAACAACTTTTAAGCCGCTCAATATAGCTGCAGTAACAATGATTGCCGTACCATGCTGGTCATCATGAAACACAGGGATATGCATACGCTCACGCAGACGTTTTTCGATGATAAAACATTCAGGGGCTTTTATATCTTCCAGATTAATACCCCCAAAGGTCGGCTCTAAGGCTGCCACCGTGTCAATAAACTTATCGATATCCGGTTGATCTATTTCGATGTCGAACACATCGATATTAGAAAATCGTTTAAACAATACAGCCTTACCTTCCATCACTGGCTTAGAGGCAAGAGGCCCTATATTACCCAGGCCGAGAACTGCACTGCCATTGGTGATAACACCAACAAGGTTTGACCGAATAGTATAATCTGCCGCTTTATCAGGATACTGATGGATGGCTGTACAAGCAGCCGCTACGCCTGGTGAATAGGCAAGTGATAGATCGTGCTGTGTAGCCAATGCTTTGGTTGCACTGATCTGCAATTTCCCGGGAATAGGAAACTGGTGATAATCAAGCGCATCTTGATCTTTATTTTTTCGATCGTCAGACATCATGCAACCATTTTTATTGTTTTAATAATTACGCCTAGTAACTGAATTATAGATGCATGTATCAAAGTTTGGTTCAATTACACATAATGTGAAACAATACCGCACACAGATCAGCATAGACCAGAGCAGAAACAAATGAAAACCATTAACTTCCCCTACATCGCCATGGCCATTGGCCTGTTGCTTATGATGTTAGTCATTAAAGGAAGCCAATTAGACGGGCAAGGCAATACCGTATTGCCACTACTGACGTTACTCATCGCCAATGAATGTGCATTTTTCCTGACTATTACAGGTTCGTACATCGGCTTAAAATATCTCAAATCGATCAATTTCAATATAAGACTTAAACCCTTGTACACAATGACGACAATATTATGTATCCTGCTCACCATACAATTTACCTTACTAGGCCTAAAGCTTTGGCCTCTATAAAAAACTAACTATGACCAATAACGACATCCTTCGACGACTCCGTTACATCTTCGATATTAACGACACTAAAATGATTGCCATCTTTGGCTTAGCCGACCATACCGTTTCGCGAGAGCAGATAAGTGAATGGCTAAAAAAAGATGATGACCCTGCATACAAAGCCTGCAATGACACTGATTTAGCAATTTTTTTAAATGGCTTAATCAACGATAAGCGTGGTAAAAAAGACGGCCCTCAGCCAACACCAGAGAAAAAATTAAACAATAATATAATCTTCAGAAAATTAAAGATCGCTTTGAATCTGAAAGAAGAAGACACCTTAGCCATATTAAAGTCAGCAGACTTGATCGTCAGCAAACATGAATTAAGCGCCTTCTTCCGAAGAGAAGATCATAAGCACTACCGCGTTTGCAAAGACCAGATACTGCGTAACTTTTTAAAGGGCTTGCAACTCAAACATCATCCAGCTGAAACTCCACCGTCAGATTTCTCGTGGGATTAAACACCATGCTTGCCGATACATTCTTCAAGTAACAGCGTGAATATAAAAACTGCCTCACTTTATATCGGCCCACTAGCTGCAATAGTAACGTACCTGTTGATGATCGATACATCATCAGCAATCAATAACACCGGTCTGGCAATTACCGCCGCCGTTGCCATCATTTGCGTTATCTGGTGGGTATTTGAACCAGTCCCTATCCCAGTCACCTCATTACTGCCACTGGCAATTTTTCAGATCAGCGGCGTGCTGACTGCAAACGAAGTAGGCCAATCATACGGCAGCCCGCTTATCCTGTTGCTACTGGGTGGTTTTATATTATCTAAGTCGATGGAACGAAGCGGCGCCCATCTCCGCCTTGCTCTATTTATGGTTAACCTGTTCGGTAGTACCAGTAGTAAACAATTGGTACTCGGTTTCATGGTTACAGCCGCGACATTAAGCATGTGGATATCCAATACTGCAACGACACTGATGCTGTTACCCGTCGGTTTAGCTATTGCCAATCAGGCTAAAGATAAAACGCTATGTGTGCCATTGATGCTGGGCATCGCGTTTGCTGCGAGCATCGGCGGTATCGGCACCCCTATCGGCACACCACCGAACCTGGTGTTCATGCAGGTCTATGAACAACACTTCGATAAAAACATTGGCTTTACTGAATGGATGAGCTGGGGAGTTCCTGTCGTTGTCTGTATGATACCGGTGACCTGGCTCTGGCTAACAAGAAAATTAAGCTACACTGGCGGCTTCGACATGCCAGACGTCGGCAGTTGGAGCCTGACAGAGAAAAGAGTGATGATGATATTCGCACTCACCGCCACCGCATGGATAACCAGAAAAGAACCTTTCGGTGGCTGGAGTAACTGGTTTGACCTGCCCGCTGCTAACGATGCATCCGTTGCGCTCATTGCTGTCATACTCATGTTTCTCATTCCCGCTGGTTACGAAGATGAAAACCGTAAACACGAGAGATTACTTGACTGGAAAACTGCCGCAACGATTCCCTGGGGCATCTTATTATTATTTGGCGGCGGTATAACACTAGCTAAAGCATTCGGTGTTTCCGGCTTGAGTACTATCCTGGCAGAAAACTTATCAGACCTATCATCATTACCGATACTTGCGATGATCTTTGCCATCAGTCTAAGCGTTACCTTCATAACAGAAACAACGAGTAATACTGCGAGCACGGTCTTACTGATGCCCGTACTCGCTGCCACGGCAATGGGGTCAAACATTGACCCAAAAATTTTGATGATTCCTGCCGCTATGAGTGCCAGCTGCGCATTCATGATGCCTGTGGCTACCGCACCCAACAGTATCGTTTATGCCAGTGGTTTTTTTAGCACGAGAGTAATGGCAAAAGAAGGTATAGTCTTAAATATCTGCGGAGCAGTAATTATTACTGCATTGTGTTATCTACTTCTTGTGTGAACCACTCAACTAGACTCAAAATATAATTAAGGAGCGAAAATGTTTAAACCCTGCTGGTCTATAGTAATAATATTGTCACTCGTAACAGTTGGCATGGCATACAAATTTATCATACAGGGAGAAGTCATCGAAGAACCAGATAGCAGAACAACGATCTTACTCACTCAAAAAGAAAGAGATCTAGTACTATTTGAAATGCGGATATTCTTACAGAGCGTTCAACAGATCACCAGTGGCATCTCAGCAGATGATATGGATCTGGTCGCTAGCTCAGCTCGCAAGAGTGGTCGCAATGCACAGATCGCTGTACCAGGCACACTTATTGGCAAGCTGCCGATAGCGTTTAAAAAACTGGGTTTTGATACACACGCAAAATTTGACGAATTGGCTCTGGATGCAGAGCAACTGGGTGATGGCGAACACACCGTTACCCAGCTAGGTACTCTTTTAGAAAACTGTGTATCCTGCCATTCTGCGTTTAAATTCAACATAGAATGAACACTATAACAAGAGTCGCATAATAGAGGCCGCTAACAAAAAACCCGCATCATTCATAATAAGGAAATTAAATGAAATACGTATTATCACTAGATGGCGGCGGTATCCGAGGTTTAATACCAGCCTTAGTACTCGCTGAGATCGAGAAGCAAACGGGCAAGAAAATTGCTGAGCTATTTGATTTAATCGCAGGCACATCAACTGGCGGCATTCTAGCTTTAGGTCTGTGTAAAGATAATGGCAATGGGGCATCTCAATATTCAGCGAAAGACCTTTCGAAAATATATCAGGATCGCGGTGGGGAAATTTTTTCCAGATCACTATGGCGAGGAATAAGCACTACTGGTGGACTATCTGATGAAAAGTACTCTGCAGATGGCTTAGAAAAAATTCTCGATGATTTTTTTGGACCAGAGGTATTGGGGTCCTCGCTAAAAAATGTACTTATCTCAAGTTACGATATTCAGAACCGGGAACCTGTTTTCTTCAAGAGCTGGGCTGATAGATTCAAAACCGTGAAGATGAAACATGTCGCTAGAGCGACCTCAGCCGCACCCACATTTTTCGAACCTGCACTCATCCCCGTTGATGGTCATTCGATGGCATTAGTTGATGGTGGCGTTTTCATCAATAATCCAGCAGTCTCTGCTTACGTAGAAGCGATGAAAATATTTCCAGGCGAAGAAATAAAGCTAGTTTCCATAGGTACCGGTGAACTAGTTCGACCTATTCCCTATGAAGAAGCTAAAGACTGGGGGAAGATCGGTTGGATGATCCCTGTATTAGGTTGCATGTTTGATGGTGTCAGCGACGCAGCCAACTATCAGATGAATCTACTTTTGGGTGACAACTATATCCGCTTGCAAAGTAAGCTATTGACAGCGTCAGATGATATGGATAATGCAACAAAAGGAAACATCACTCTACTGACCCAGGAAGCCAAAAAGTTAATCCGACTCCATAAAGAGAAAATTTTAAATATATTCCCTTAAGAGAAACCGATTACTTGATCAGTGTTTCACATTAAAACGCATTAGATTATTCGACATTATGATACACATTTTGAACATCCTCTAGATCATTAAGCATATCCAGAAACTTATCGAACATCTCAACAGAATCCGCAGAGATAGGAGATGTGCTGGTCGGTAAAAACTGGATTTCATCGACATCAAATTCGATACCATCAAATGCATCTGTCAGGGATTTTTTAGCTTTAAAGTATTCACTGCCAGGTGCAAAGACTGTTATCTTGCCATCGACACTTTCTATGTCAGTCACATCAACATCTGCCATCATCAATGCTTCTAACGCTTCCTCTTCATCACCATTGAACACCAGAATTGCTGAATGATCAAACATATGGAGCACAGATCCTTCCGTACCAATCTTACATTTTGTTTTGGTAAAGCACTGGCGAACATCACCAAAAGTACGATTTGGATTATCGGTTAAGCAATCGACTATGACCATGCAGCCACCTGGTCCATACCCTTCATAACGAGCAACTGAAAAGTCCTCGCCACTGCCACCTTCAGCTTTTTTAATAGCCTTATCGATAACATGAGTAGGCACCTGATCTTTTTTCGCCCTTTCGATTAAACCACGCAATGCCAGATTACCATCTGGGTCAGTGCCACCTTCCTTGGCGCACACGTAAATAACACGACCATATTTACTATAAACTCTCGCTTTGGCGTCTGATGTTTTAGCCATCGACTCTTTTCGGTTTTGATAGGCTCTGCCCATTACGCTTGTACTCCGTAGACGGTAATATTTAAAAAATTATCTTAATAACTTATCTTAATAACTGATACTACTTGTATTGCTTATTTCTATAAGCTTAGTTTAATTCAACTGTACTTATGCTTCAAACAGCTGCTTCAATATAGATTATTGCTAAGATTAGGCTACAGAATTTAATTTTGACTACACTCCCCTTTTTGTTATGAAACTGGTAGGCTATGCCTGTTAGTAACTAATTAATTTATATCAGGTAATACTTATATGGCTACAGGTACAGTAAAGTGGTTTAACGAATCCAAAGGTTTTGGATTTATTTCTCAGGATGATGGCGGTGCAGACGTATTCGTTCATTTCAACGCAATTCAAGGCGACGGCTTTAAAACCCTTAATGAAGGGCAAGCTGTAACATTTGAAGTAGAGAACGGTCCAAAGGGTCTGCAGGCTAGCAACGTTGTAGCTAAGTAAAACCTCGATAGACATTTCGAAAAAAGACCTCGTTCTACCGAGGTTTTTTTTCGCCTGTTAAACTTGAATACTAAACTTTGATTGACCGGACAAACACTTTGAAACAAACAGCCTTTTCCTCACTAGAGCTCCATGATTCTTTACTGAAAAATCTGGATACACTTGGTTATAAGACGATGACTCCGATACAGGCAGAGAGCCTGCCTTACATCCTGAAAGGTAAAGATGTCATCGCACAAGGTAAAACCGGTTCTGGAAAAACGGCCGCTTTTGGTCTCGGTTTGTTGAACAAAATTGATGTCAGGCGCTTTCAGACACAATCATTAGTCCTCTGTCCAACACGAGAATTAGCCGACCAGGTCACTAAAGAAATTCGCAGACTGGCACGGGCCATCAGCAACATTAAAGTTTTAACGTTATGTGGCGGCACACCCTTTAGACCTCAAGCAGATTCACTAGAACACGGCGCGCACATTATCGTTGGCACACCCGGTCGGATTGAGGATCACCTGGGCAGAGGTACCGTGAAATTAGACAACCTGGAAACCTTTATCCTCGACGAGGCAGACCGCATGCTGGAGATGGGCTTTCAATCTGCTATAGAAAATATCATTGAACAGTCCCCACGAGAACGTCAGACATTACTGTTCAGTGCAACCTTCCCTGCGCAGATAAAGTCCATCGCAAAGCACATCATGATTGACCCTGTAGTGTTACAGGTAACAACGACACACGATGACAGTGTCATCAGACAGCATTTCTATGAAGTCAAAGAAGATGGCCAACGATTAGTCGCATTACGCTTGTTACTGCTGCAACATCGTCCAGAATCTACCATCGTGTTCTGCAACACCAAAAAAGAAGTTCAGGAGGTCGCGGGTGAGCTTTCTGATCATGGCTTTAGCGTCCTTGCTCTACATGGAGACCTCGAGCAAAGAGACCGGGATCAAACACTTTTACAATTCTCCAATAAAAGCATCTCTGTGCTGATAGCTACCGATGTAGCATCGCGTGGCCTGGATATTGACTCAATCGATCTTGTCATCAACTATCATATAGCCCGTGATACAGAGGTTCATATACATAGGATAGGTCGCACCGGCAGATCGGGTAATAAAGGCATTGCCTGTTCTTTTTACAGTGACAAAGAAAGCTATAAAGTATCTTTACTTGGTGATTATTTAGATAGAACGATAGAAGGTGAAAAACTTCCACCCGTCAGTTTATTACGTGAAATGCCTGATCAGGCGCGGATGACAACGATACTAATTGATGGCGGAAAAAAACAAAAAGTTAGGCCTGGAGACATACTGGGGGCATTAACAGGAAAAACCGGTATCGAAGGTAAACAGGTTGGCAAAATCAACATCTTTGACAACCGAGCCTATGTTGCCGTCATGACAGGTAGCGCAAAGGCTGCACTTAAAAAACTCAGTGAAGGAAAACTAAAGGGACGCTCCTTTAGAGCCAGATTATTACGCAACAACTAACGAAACGGTCAATGAATTGGCGCAGTTAGTCAATTACAGATGTTTTTCTATGCCAATATTTATTGGTAGCATGATTACTTACCTGAATCGGATTCAGCATGATAATGACAAGGAGGTCTTTTTAAGTAACAGACGCAGAGTTTTATCAAGCACTTATTCAATCACTCTTTTGCCTGAGATCTTTATTAGAACAAGAACCAACAAAAACATTGCCAAGGTCACAATAACTAAAATAATAACCACCTCTTTCCATAAACCATATAGATATTCTTTTTCGAAATCGGCATCAGGCAGATTAATCAGACGCCAGTCTGTATCAGCGATATCCTCATAGACGGTTATCCTTATCCGTTCTTCCTAAGCACAGAGTGCTGGCACGCCATTTTGATCCGTTATCAAATCAAGATCTTAAGCTGCCATTATAAAACGAGTTAATAGTACAAAAGTTTTAATAGAATCTTTCTATCCGTATTGGATTGATTCCATACCTTTTCTCCTTATAATTATCCTACTGTGGCTGTACACGATTAGGCAGGGTGGACGTTGACCTGATCGCGCTACATGCAAAATGGGGGGGCTAGAATGTCCTGTATGTACAGTTGTTTCGGGCCAGACTTGTATATCAATCAGGTGCTTAGATCTTTTCTACTCGCCTTCACACTCTTTTTGTATTCACACTATAGCATTGCCGGCAGTTTTCTTGATGATGTCGACGTCTATGAAGAAAACGGCATCTATCACATCAGCGTAACATCAGATATAGCTGCTGGTGCAGACTACATTAGGCATGTGCTGACCGACTACATACACATATATCGCCTCAGTGACTCTATCGTCGCTAGCAAAATATTGCCACCTACTGCCGATAATAAAGCACAGGTTGAAACCACAGTATTGTGCTGCACAACTTTATTTTGTAGAGAAGTTACCCGGGTAGAAGAAGTCAGTATCCTTGCATCAGGTAATATCAATACCAGAATAATACCGGAAAAAAGTGATTTTCGTTCTGGTGAAGCTCTATGGGAGATTACCCCCACAGGACAGACAGCACGCCTCAGCTATCGGGCAACTTTAGAACCTGATTTTTTCATCCCACCACTACTGGGAACACATATAGTGATTAAAAATCTACGAGAACAATTCAGTACCACCTTCGAACGAATACAACACATCGCAAGGATCAATGAGAGAAGGGAGTGGAATGATGATTATAAATTTACCAAAAATCAGCGATGCGAAGATGGAACAGCATGCAGCAATACCACAAATGCCAGCCTGCCGTAATGTGGCAAAGAAATATAATCATCCTATCTATAGTATCTGCTTTACCAGCCTGCGCCTTACAACAAGTAAGTTACAAAGAAGACATCCACCCTATCCTCGATAGTAACTGCAACGGTTGCCACATAGCGCCTTATGGTTACGGCTATCAGAAAACCGGACTGGATATGAGCACCTATCATTCATTGATGAAAGGCACTATTTACGGCCCTGTAGTCATCGTCGGCGACAGTCGTCGCAGCATACTCAATAAGCTGGTAGAAGGACGAGCTGGCAACTTACAGAAGATTTTACATGACGCTGAAAATGAAGAGATCACGCAAAAAGAAGTCGAAACAATACGGGATTGGGTTGATGAAGGTGCTCTTAATAATTAAGCCTGTGAAGTTAAACTTGCAAAATCAGGCGTATTGTTTCACCATTAAATTCAATTATATCACCCGCAATGATTTTTTTACGCTTACGTGTTTCGACAGCACCGTTAACGATAACATCACCTGATTCAATGGCCAGCTTCGCGACACCGCCACTCGGTGCCATGCTTTCAAATTTCAATATTTTATAAAGCTCGACAGGTTCAAATTTTAATATGACGTCACGCATAATTAAACGGCCACCTCATTTTCTTCTTCTTGTTGCAACTTCCATAGATGCGCATATAAACCTTGTTTATCTAATAACTGCTGGTGAGTACCTTCCTCTACTACAGCGCCCTTATCTAAAACGATAATATTATCTGCATCGATGATCGTCGATAGGCGATGCGCAATAACTAAGGTGGTGTGTTTCTCTGCAACCTGTTTTAATGATTCAAGTATCAACTGTTCCGAATGCGAATCCAGTGATGATGTCGCTTCATCAAACACCAGGATGCGAGGATTCTTCAGGATTACGCGTGCGATCGCCACCCGCTGTTTTTCCCCACCGGATAGTTTTAGTCCGCGCTCACCAACGACTGTCTGATAAGCATCGGGCAGACTGGTAATAAAGTCATGGATATTGGCATGCTGCGCTGCCCTTTTGATTTCTTCATCGCTAGCGTCCAGATTTGCATAACGTATATTGTGTTCGATGGTGTCGTTAAACAATACCGTGTCCTGTGGCACGATACCGATATTGTCACGCAGGCTTCGTTGTGTAACAGAGTTTATGTTCTGATCATCGATTGAAATATTGCCTGAGTCCACATCATAGAAACGAAACAACAGACGAGCCAGTGTCGACTTACCCGCACCTGACGGACCGACGACTGCCACTTTATGACCATGCGGAATATCAAAACTTACATCATCAAGGATTTTTCTATCTCTGCTGTAATCAAAACTGACATTTTCAAAACGGATTACGGCATCACTGACTTTCAATTCCTCTGCACCATCAATATCTTTCACCTGTCTTTCCGTATCCAGCAACTTGAGCATCATATCCATATCCGCCAGTGAATATTTTAGAGCACGGTATATGATGCCAAGAAAATTTAGCGGGATAAACAATTGCAGCATCATGGCATTGACCAGCACCAGATCACCTAAAGTCATCACACCATCGACCACACCCTGTGCGGCAAATATCATCATCAGTGTCACGCCGATAGCAATGACAGCGCCCTGGCCGAAATTAAGTAACGACATCGAGGTCTGGCTTCTTACCGCAGCGCCTTCCCATTGATCGAGAGTTTCATCATATTTTTTTAATTCGTACTCTTCGTTGGTGAAATATTTAATCGTTTCATAATTCAGCATGCCATCGACAGCATAACTGTTTGCTCTGGATTCATGCGCATTCATCTCGTGCCGATAATGCATACGCCAGTTTGTCACCAGTAAAGTAAATGCGATGTAAATTACAACGGTTGTAAATGTAATGATTGCAAAGTGTGCTTCGTATTTACTCAACAAGATGATGGCGACAAAGGTAAATTCTGCCGCGGTGGGGAAAATATTAAAGACCAGGTAGTTCAATATAGAACTTAAACTGTTGGTACCTCGTTCAAGATCACGCGTGATGCCACCCGTTTTCCTGTCGAGGTGATATGACAGAGATAACGAATACAGGTGTTTGAGGACACGCAACGAGATACCGCGCATCGCGTGATAGCGTACGCGAGAAAAGATTGCATCACGCAGTTCATTAAAAAGGCTGGCGATTAAACGCAAAGCGCCATATATCAGCAATAGCACCAGCGGCAGAGCAAGAGTCGCATTATCTAATAATTGTTTACTGTCCAGGCCATCGACGATTTCTTTTAATGCCAGCGGCATACCAACAATAGCGATCTTGGAAAGGATAAGGCAGCATAGAGCAATAAATACACGACCCTTAAAATCCCAGATATAGGGAAATAAACGTTTGATATTTTGAAAATCCTTGCGATTACCGTGAGGTTTACTTGTTGGCCGATGCATCATGCTGAATAGCTTTCTCTGGTGTAGTTTTACAGCCGTTTGGGTTAAAGTCCGGTGCATGATTATAACGAAAAAACAATCTCGCCGAATAAATTTATATAGGGCATTATTTGCAGGCTTATTTGCCAGCTTAATCCTGCCGGCCTGTGATAGTACGAGTAACACAGAAAACAGTACACACAGGACACAACAGACCACTCATCGTGTCGAAGTTATTACTGTCGAGAATAGACCAGTATCTTTAACCCAGACCGTCTCCGGAACGCTCGAAGCTGTGACAAAAATCCGCCTATACAATGAAGAGAGTGGGCGTATTACCAAACTGCCCTATCATGAAGGTGATGTCGTAAAAAAAGGCACTTTACTGACCCAGCTAGACAACGAATTATTAAAAACCGATGTTGCCAAAGCCAAAGCCTCACGAGAACAGGCAAAACTTGACCTTTCACGCGTAAAAAAGCTGTTGCCAAAAAAGATTTCAACTGAAGAAGAAGTCGCAAAAGCACGCACCGAGCTGGATCTAGCTATCGCCGAAGAGAGGCGTCAGCTCACCCGCCTCAAACGCACTAGCATTAAAGCGCCGATTGACGGATTGATCACCAAACGTTTTTATGAGCCTGGCGATATGCTGGCACAGCAATCACATATCCACACTATTATTGACCCGACCGCGTTACGATTAAAAGCCAGTCTCGCAGAACGCTGGCTGCCGCTGGTTAAAAAAGATCAGGCAGTAACGGTGATAATCGACGCACTTGGCGACAAAAAATATAGCGCCAAAGTGGTGCGAATACATCCGACGATCAATGCCAGCACACACAAAGGAACGATAGAGATATTACTCTCACCGGTACCCGATGGTGCAACTGTCGGTCAATTTTCCCGTGTTGAAATAGAATTAACCGCGACAGATCGGCTCATTGTTCCAGCCCACACGATTCACTATGAACCAGAAGGTGCTTACGTGTACCGTGTAATCGAAAATGATAGCGACGAAACCATTGTGGAAAAAATCTTTTTTGAGCAAGGTCAGCAATTTGCTTCGGTAACAGAAATATTATCTGATCTGATTGCTGGCGACCGTATTGTCAGTCGCGGTTTTCTCGGTTTACGTACAGGCAAAAAAGTTGAGGTTGCCAACTCTGAAGACAGACAGAGTAAACAACCTGCTGCTGCGAAAGAAAACAAATAATTATGAAACAACGTTTCCGCACTGGCGGCCTTGCTGCATGGTCAATTCACCACCCGATCGGTGTCACCATGTTGACGCTCACCGTTATTATCTTCGGCCTATTCTCCTTTAAACAGCTCGGCATCAATTTATTACCGCACATCATCTCTCCCGAGGTACTTGTTCGCATCGTCGACCAGGGTGTGCCCGCCAGCATCATGGAAGACCGCGTAACCCGACAACTTGAAGAACAGCTGGCGATTACAGAAGATGCTATCGCCATCGATTCACGAACGAAAGAAGGTCGAAGCGCTGTCGACTTAAGTTTTCCTTACGGCACAGATATAGATAACGCATTACGCGATGCCAGTATTCGACTTGACCGTGCAAAACGCTTTTTACCAGAAAATGATGATGCGCCTGTCATCTACAAACGCGACCCTGCTCAGATCCCCGTTATGGAACTGATTATCAGCTCCAACACACTCAATTCCGTAGAACTACGCAGCTGGGCAGATTACACCTTTTCGAAGTGGTTTTTAAATTTACCCGGCGTTGCTTCTACTGAGGTTGGCGGTGGCCTGCAACGGGAAATACATATTATTCCTGATCAGGAAAAACTCGCCAATATAGGGCTTTCGTTGCAGAATTTTTCGCGGCAGATAAAGCAGCAGAACACAGACTCACCTGGCGGCAGGATGTTTGCCAAACGTCAGGAGATAACAACCCGTGCTGAGGGGCGCTTTAGTTCACTGCAAGAATTAGAGCAATTACCATTGCAGACCAGCAACATAGCATCTGATGAAATAAACGATATCGATGACACCGTCCGCGTGGATGATGTCGCTCAGGTAGTTGATAAACATAAAGACGAACGCTTACGAATTCGCTTAAACAAAATTCCCGGTATTAAACTCTCTATTCAGAAACAGCCGCATGCAAACACGGTTGCCGTAGTCGATGAAGTTAAGCACCGCTTAACAAACCTGAAAGCACAAAATGCTATTCCTGACGATATCGAAGTAGCGGTTGTTGATGATCAGTCCATATTTGTCAGACATGCGATTAATAACGCTTCACTCGCTGCGGGCAGCGGCGCACTGCTGGCAATGATTATTATTTACTTATTTCTAGGCAGTATATTACGCACGCTTATTATAGGTACCGCGATTCCGATTGGCATAATGGTCACGTTTATCATCATGCAGTCACTGGGGCTAACCTTAAACATCATGACGCTCGGTGGACTGGCGCTAGGTATGGGTCTGCTCATCGACAGCACCATCGTGATGCTGGAAAATATTACCCGGCATCAGTCTGAAGGAAACACCTCTGATGAAGATGCCATAAACGCCGCTATCGAAGTGAACAGCCCGATCGTTGCATCAACTAGCACCAATCTCGGCGCACTATTACCCTTCCTCTTCATTGGCGGTATGACGGGGATGTTGTTTGAAGAGCTGATTATCACCATCACTTCAGCCATGTTGGCATCACTCGTCGTTGCCATAACACTGGTTCCTGCACTCGGTGCTAAAGTCAAATATAAAATAATAAAAGATAGTTATATCAGTATGTTAATTAATTTTATTAAAGTGAAATATCACAACAATTCAGATAAGTTTTTAATGAACCCGGCAAAAACATTTATCATTTTTTGCCTGCTTTTTGTGTTCGCCATCTACCAGATCAATGAAACTAAACGCATCGATTTTCCCCGTGTCGATGAGGGTAAAATTTCTATATCGATCACCGGTGACCCCGGTATGCAGCTCGAAGAAATGGACAGTGCAGTCGACCAGATCGAAGATCTGCTTTTGCAACAAGCTGAAGTGCTTACCCTGTTTACTACGGCCGGCGGTTTTGTTTTTGGACGTTCTGAGTACGAGAACAGTAATCGCAGTTCAATTACAGTACAGTTGACGCCTTCAGACCAGCGCACTACTACCAGTGATCAATGGTCAAACCAGATCAGAAAAAAAATTGAAACACTTAACCTGACCGGTTTTAAAGTACATCTACGCGTCGCTGGTGTCCGTGGCTTACATATAACCAGGGGCAGTGATGATGTCAGTATCCATATTCGTGGCAATAACCTTGATACATTAAGAGAGCTTGGTAATCAGGCTACCAAACTGCTGGAAACGATTACCGGCTTGCGCAACCTCACCCATTCTTATGAACAAGTTAAAGAAGAGCTCAAGATTCATATCGATAGAGAACGCGCAGCAGAATTTGGCGTAGATGCATCTGTTATAGGGGAAGCATTAAAGATTGCACTGGATGGGCAGATCATCAGCAATTACATCGAAGGTGATAGAGACTTCGATATTCGTATGCGTCTACCACGTAAAAACAGTTATAACCCAAACGTATTACAGAACCTGATGGTCGATTACAAGAACGGTAATGCGATTCGCCTTGGTGACGTTGCGCATGTTAGCCGTGAAGCAACAGCCAGTCGGATCGTCAGAAGCCAGCAACAACGCATCGTCGAAATATCCGCATCTTATGACGTAGAAGCAGATCAAAATAAAGTCCTCGATGATGTCATGTCTAAACTGACTGCGCTAAATCTGCCTGAAGGCTATGTACTATACGACAACGATACCAACAAAACACTTAAGGAAGGCCAAAAAACTGGCTTAATTGTTTTATTCCTTTCGATCTTCCTGGTCTTTGTAGTGATGGCAGTACAATACGAATCACTATTAAATCCATTAATTATTATGCTCAGTATTCCATTCGCTGCAACAGGTGTAGCCATTGGTTTATTGATCAACGCTGACATGACTATATCTATGCCCGTTTGGTTAGGACTAATCATGTTGACCGGTATCGTAGTGAACAACGCTATAGTGCTTGTCGAACAGATCGAGATAGAACGTGAAAAAAATGATTCATTGATTGAATCGATAAAAAATGCTGCCGCTTTACGGTTACGCCCAATCCTGATGACAACCCTGACCACCGTGTTTGGCATGATGCCACTGGCCATCGGTTTAGGCGAAGGCTCTGAGATGTTACAGCCGCTGGCTTTTGTCATCGTCTGGGGGCTGAGTTTTTCTTTATTTGTCAGTCTGATTTTAGTGCCCAGCCTCTATGCACTATTTCATCGCCAGAATCCCGCATAATCAGGCATTGACAAATTGACGGTTCGACTAAAAACACTGCCATAAGAAACATAAATCACGCTATCAATTTAAAAGATAGAATTCAATGGGTTACGTCATATTCTTACTGTAGTTCTATATAAACAAGACGATGAATTTATATCTATTTCATGCTACTATATAGTCATCGATTCGATTAATTACAGGTGGGCTTTTATGTCTCAAGTTCAATTTAATACTCAGCTTACCGATCAAATTAATGTTTCTGATGAAGCTGTCAAACAACTGCTTGCTCTTACTGAAAATGAAGATAGCGTAAATGGTGTAAGAATTTTCGTTTCTGGTGGCGGCTGTAGCGGTATGACTTATGGCATGACATTTGTCGAAAATTCTACCGAGTATGATACGACTCTTGAAAAAGACGGCTTAAAAGTACACGTAGATGCTATCGCTTTGAGTTTTCTTGAAGGCGTAGAAATTGATTACACGACGGAAGGTGCTAACGCCAGCTTCGTATTCAAAAATGTTTTCCAAAACAGCGACAGCGGCGGTTCTTGTGGCGGCTGTGGTTCTGCTGGTGGTGGCGGTTGCGGCTAAATAATACAACAATCGTATTGCGATAAAATACAGGGTGAGTCATAAAGCATGACTCACCTTTTTTAATGCCAGCATAGAATATGCCTCCACAAACAAATAAGCGCTTACTATTGATTTCACATCATAATAGCTATCGCATTGCCCCATATATAAAAGCAGCCCTGAACCTCTGCCTTGACGTAACGATTGCTTCTGAGGGAAAACATTCTCTGGTCTCTGAAGTTGCTAATGGCATCCACATTGATTTCAGTAACGTTGACTCATCAATAGATAAGATTCTGATTGAAAATAAAACTCAACCTTTTTCCGGCATTCTAGGCAGCGATGACCAGACAGTACAATTAGCCGCATATATAGCAGAAGCTTTAAACCTCCCTCACAACCCACCCACTGCTGCTTTATGTTCACATCGAAAAGATCTGGCACGAGCGCAACTAGCCTTATATGACTGCCCGGTACCTTTACATTGTTTGATAGACCTATCCTTGCCATTAACAAGGCAGATAAAAGGTTTACCATGGCCGTGCGTTCTAAAACCACTCAACATGTCCGCAAGTCGCGGTGTTATTCGCGCTAATAACGAAGATGAGTTCATCACTGCCTGTGAACGGCTAAGGCCTATTTTAGCCACAGCAGAAGGTGCATTCGAACAACAACATGTATTAGTGGAAGATTACATCGATGGTATAGAGATAGCCTATGAAGGTTTTTTACAAAATGGTGAACTGAACACCATCACTATCTTCGACAAACCTGACCCACTGGTTGGGCCCTATTTTGCTGAAACCATCTATGTGACACCCTCTACTTTAAGTGAAGAGATTCAAACATCGATAAAATCTGTTATTCAAAAAGCTTGTTCTGTCTATGGCTTACGAACGGGCGCGGTGCATGCAGAATGTCGCATCGATAATAAAAACACTATATGGATACTGGAAATTGCTTCGCGCACCATCGGCGGTGATTGCGGACGATTGTTAGACAACGAAAATTTTAGCGTTGAAGAACTCGCAATTTCTTTAGCTATTGATAAAGCAATAGAAACCAACCTGCCCGAAAAAGCACGTGGTGTTATGATGATTCCAATAAAAGAACCCGGTCTGCTGAAACGTGTTGAAGGATTACTACTCGCAAGAAAAACAATGAACATTGACAAGGTAGACATCATGATACGTGAGGGGCATGAATTAACACCATTGCCTGAAGGCAATCAATATCTAGGATATATTTTCGCTAGTGGTGAATCATCCGAGTCAGTTACAGCATCCATTCGAGAAGCATATGAACATCTGACGTTTGTCGTGGCTCCTATTTTCAAAATCAAATAAAAGGCACATCTATTCTTCTGTAGGGTGCGCAGTGCCCACCATGTTGACAAGCTGAGCTGTGTCGGACAATGCCTGACCTAGCAACTAACATAAACAATAAAGCCACACTGTAGTTCTTTACAGTGTGGCTTTTTGTTCAGACAAAAACTCTATTACTACTTTTTACCGCCGCCGCCACCGCCTGCATTAAAACCGGCCGGCTGATGACCATAGTCACCTTCTGCAAAAAAGAAACCCAACATGTGTTTTTCTATTAACTCAATATTTTTTGGGTCTGCAGTATTTAAACCATTTTCGTTAATGATGGTAGTTAATCTTTCTAGCCACTGCTTCCATCCTTCTTTAGAAACATTTTCAAATATTCGCTGACCTAAGTCACCAGGATGCGTCGGCGCATCAAGGCCCTCGGCTTCCACTTTTAAAACGACACATTGAACTTTATTTACCATCATTAACCCCTATACACTTTTCTCTTCGTATTTTTTCAACAACACGCCATCATCGCCACAACAACTCGCAGCACACTGTTTGATCTGGTGCAATTCTTCTGCCGTACTACTCAGATAAACCTCAATTGGCTGGTTTTCAGTGGCACAGTCACAGCCTTTGTCATTATACACGTAAACCCTATTCAGCCCTGCACGTTTTGCCTGCGCTTCGGCATCAAACAGCATATGCTCTGGCGTGGCCGGTATATGGCTCAGTTTATAGGCCGGAAAGAACCGTGTCACATGCCATGGACTGTCAGCACCCAAATTATCACGTATCCAGCAGGCTATCTCATAGTGTTCTTCAGGATCATCATTTTTCCCAGGAATGATATTTGTACGTGTCTCGACATGTATGCCGAGTTCCTGAGCCTTTTTGATAGAAGCCAATACCTGCTCCACTTTTGCCGGCCGACATACCTCGCTATAGAAATCATCTCGCATACTTTTGATATCTGAACACAATACATCGATATTGCCTGCAATAAGCTCTAACGCTTCATCTGTAACAAAACTATTCGATACATAAACCGTATACAAACCTGCCGCGTGTGCCAACTCACAGACATCCAGTACATATTCAAGCCATACAGCAGGTTCAGAGTAAGTAAATGCAATACCCTGAACGCCAGCTTTCAACGCCGCATCGACAAGCTTTTGTGGCGGCACCCAGGCTTCTTTCGAAACCCCTTTTGCTAATTCATCAAGTGTTTCAGTACCCCACGAGATTTCCAGATTATGGCAACCATCACAGCGGAAACTACAACCATAACTACCCACAGACATCACTTTTGTGCCCGGGCGATAATGTTTCACCGGCTTAGCTTCGATATCATCGATATCAATGGCTGAAATAATACCGTAAGACAGGTTGTACAGCGTGCCGTTACGGTTTACATGTGCCTGGCAGAAACCACGCTGACCATGGCCGATCTTGCAACGCCACAAACACAAATTGCAACGAGTCGTGCCATTATCTAATTTCTCCTGCAATCGTGTTTCGATGAGCTGATATTGTTCTGGCATGCTAAGAGAACCTGTAAAATATTGAAATTAGAGTTTACCAGTGAAAGTAGCGATTAACACGCCATCATTACAGGGTATATTAAGCGTATTACCGCTGACTTCAGCCTCCTGCAGATGATCATTATTATCGTAATCCAGCACTTTATCGAGCATATAATGATGCTTACCTATCTCACAAAGATAAAGGTAGCCAAAAGCCTCAGTGGCTCTCACAAAGTTAAAAGCGTGCTGCGCAGACCATGTGATATCAATAACAAAGTCTTGTTTTACGGGATATGGATAATAACTCGACAGTGCCTGATCCTGCGGTCTAGCAGAGAGATTAGCGGTGGACAATTCGGTTAACATTTCCAGCATCAGATTAGCACCCGCATGCGCCAGTGCATCGCTAATTTCCTGATAACTTGCGCCATCATCTAAAATGACTGCTTTTTGCTTCACGACATCGCCGGCATCAAAGTCATTTGTCACTAAATGCCAGCTCACCCCTATTTCACTCCCATACTTCATCTGCCAGAATATTGGTTCCGAACCACGATAACTAGGCAACAAGGAAGGATGCATATTGAAACAACCCAGTTTTGCCAAAGCAACCACTTCTTCAGATAAGCGCTTACCAAAACATGACATTAAAATAATATCGATTGATATCTTTTTACATTGCTCGACGATTAAATCCACCGACTGGGACAAGTCGATGACTGGTATGTTTTGTTGATCGGCAAAAAGCGAGAGCGAACTATTCTCTAGTGCGATAATTCTATTATCTAAAACGATGGGGTTAAAAACACCAACCGCTTTTACTGAATACTCTGACAATAAGAGCTTTTGAAAAGGAATTAAAGATAACGCGCCTGACGAACCGATATATAAGATATTCATCAGACGCGTATAGACTAATATGAAAGAAACTATAAAGTTATAACTTGATCATTCTTCGTCAAAATAGTTTTCAACTTTCACAACTGAATCACATCCAGACCTAGGTCACCGACTTCTTCAAAAGTCGCAGCGCTGGTGATGACCGCGGTACTGGCTTCACCATTTTTTAGATAGACGTCAGTGACTCTTTTTAGATCTTCGAT
>WTCC01000001.1 GCA_013138755.1 Gammaproteobacteria bacterium | reverse complement strand
ACGTTTTTCCTAAATCACGTAGTGAACAGATGAAAAAGGTCAATCCAAAGTACATATTGCGTAACTATATGGCAGAGGTGGCTATACGCAAGGCGCAGCACGAGCATGACTATTCAGAGATCGATAACCTGATGAAAATATTAAGCAAGCCTTATGATGAACATCCTGAATACGAACATTATGCAGGCCATCCACCTGAGTGGGCACAGAATATCGAAATCAGCTGCTCCTCATAGTGATGGTCAGTAATAATGACCTACCAATACTGTATTACGTACACGACCCGATGTGTAGTTGGTGCTGGGGATTTCGACCTGTATGGTTAGATCTGCAGGGAAAATTGAAAGCTAAAGTAATGGTTCGATATGTTCTTGGAGGTCTGGCACCAGATTCCGACCTACCGATGCCGACCGGTATGCAGAGAACGATTAGAGACACATGGAAAAATATTCAGCGAGAAATACCTGGGACACGATTTAATTATGATTTCTGGACAGTGTGTTCGCCACGACGATCAACGTATCCAGCTTGTCGAGCGATTATCGCTAGCAGAATGCAGCAGCCCGAAAAAGATAATGAGATGTTATTGGCTATTCAACAGGCATATTATCTGAATGCTAGAAATCCTTCAGATCTTGAAGTATTAACACAGGTGGCTAATAGCATAGGGCTTAACCCTGAACTATTTGTCGAGGATGTTAATAGTGAAATCTGTCAAAATCTTCTGCTGAATGAATTGCAGCTGGCAAGAAATATGACTGTAAACAGTTTCCCAAGTTTGGTTCTGTCGTACGGAGGTATTGATAAAGTTATACCTATTAACTATAACGACAGTGAACGTACATTTCAGCAGATAATCGAAGGGACTCAGGCTTTTCATGAATAACGAACTATTATACTAAGCGTATGAGATCGTACTGATGTCTGTAGAAGACATATACTATATGAACAGTTTGAAAAACAGACTTAGAAATTGTTGTTTGACTCTCCTGTGTTTACTGTTATCGCAGGGAAGCTTTGCTGCGACCAAACAATTATATCTTGGCAGTGTGAATGTTGCGCCAATTAACACGTGTCATTCCTTCAGCAAATTCAACAGTAAGTCTTAGGGTGATTTTAATGGTTCAAATGGCATTAATCATCCAGATATTACCGTCAGAATCGATTAAGCTGCGATAGCACCGATAACCATACCTAGTGCGTGATCAAAAGTTGAATGATCTGCAATTATACGAGAACGATTATCAGCGAGCTCTCTGGCAAATTCGTCCGCATCTTTTTCGATTACTTTCACCCCTTTTCGATCGACAAAGATTAACCGCGCGGCATCATTTAGGATAATTGAAAGTTTTAGTCGTCTCAATGCTTTGTCTTCGCCTGTATATATCTCATACCACGCGCCAGGTTTAGTGTTGCTCGCAAGCATTGACAGTTTTTGTTCTGCTTTCTCTACTTGTTGTTTGATCTCAAGCAATTCAGCTTCGTCATCATCAAGATCTAATTCATTGTCTGTAAGTTGTTTTTCATTGCCGACAATCTCTTGAAAGTCACAATCATCGATGATGGTTGTAAAATGACTTTTTAATAGCGTTAGCTGTGATGAAATATCTTGTTTATTCTGTTTTGTCTGTGATAATTCATCATCGACTGATTCGGCAAGTACGACATGATTGTTGCTGATCATTGTATATTGAGATTGAAATTTGATCGGCTGCATACACTTAAGTAGTAATTTTAACAACGATACAGATTGTGTCCATTGTGAGCTGCCACGACCAAACCTAAGGTATCGATTAAGCATGAGTGTTGACCAGTTTTTTAAAATAAGTGGTCTTATATTGTTAGGAATTTTTTTATTACGCGCCACAATTTTATATTGTGTGGTAACAATTTTACGTGCATGATCTTGTATGATCTGTTTCTGTTGTTGTTTTTCAACATTGTTAGCTGCATGTTCCTCAGCATCTATTATGCCGCGTAAAACAAGGGCCGCATTGTCAAACACTGCTATATCAGTATCGTATTCATTTAAAATATTATCCACGATAGCTTCTAAGTTTTTAAATAGACGATCTTTCTCTGTATTTATTCCCCTGCCGGCTGTTGCTAGCAAGTTAACGATAACTCGTGCTGAATGTTCTTCATTACTAAATAAACTGCTGTCAGACATAGCGATCTTCATGACAGGAATCTGCAGGCGTTTAATCAGATTGGTAATGATTTCTGAAATAGTATTATCACCTGTAATAGCATCAAACATCATGCCCACAAAATCAATGCTTCTTTCGTCCAGTAAATTGACTTTTTTATCGACACTTTCGGTATTGTCTAGTCGAATATCTTCCAGTAATTCTTTCTTTATCTGTTTTGTAGTAAGCGGTTCAGAACTTTTTTGTAAGGAGATTAATTTATATTGAAGCTTCGATAATGCTTTGACTACTTCCTTTCTCTCGTAACAATCTTTGCCATCTAGATCTTGCTGTGTCGGCGCTCTTAGAAAAGACTCAGGTAAATCAATCTCGTCACCTGTGATAGTCATATCACCTGCCATAAACTCATTGACGATACGACTTATCTCCGCCTTGGTCCTTGGTACGAAATCAGTGTGTATATTGTCTTCCGGGTCATAATAGGTTGCTACGCGCGAAGAAACCTCTGCCTGGATAAATTCAACTTCATTATCTTTTGTCGTGTTCATCATGATCTCTGGCATGATGTCATTATCGATAAAAATCTTATTGAGCGCCTTGTACATGACTGCAAGTTTCGAACAAACTTCCTGATCAAATAATTTATAGAAGATTAACTTTGCCTCAATCGCTAAGTCGATGTTCTCAATTGTTAGCTGAAAAATTTCGCATATGTGTTTTGGGTCAAGTGCTTCTTTATCAAAGATATCTTCGCCCATGATTTCGAGGTATTCGATTCGCGTTTCGAGGTGATTTACTTCAGCCCCATACACATTCATGGCTTTGGAATGCATGGTTGTGATTGCTACCATCTCGTCCATCTCATCTTGATCAACTAACGATGTTTCATCATTATTATCTGATGGTGATATGGTCAATGCGTTGTTTAATTTTAAAAAGAAAAGATTGGCGATATCATTATTTTTAGTACGAAAAACCTGAGTGCAATTCA
The DNA here is from genome assembly GCA_013138755.1 of Gammaproteobacteria bacterium. GTDB lineage: Bacteria > Pseudomonadota > Gammaproteobacteria > SZUA-229 > SZUA-229. Next base: position 5,351 of record WTCC01000001.1, on the reverse strand, counting down.
TGAATTTTGCGCGTTCAATATCTGAGCTTTTTTTATCGGCCTGCTCGATTAATTTCTTATCTGCTGATGTCAGCATCTGGTTCATCAGCATCAGCAGATGATCGTTAGCGCAGTCAACGATCTTTTCGATAACATTAGAATAGTTATCCGTCTGGCTGTTGTTTATATATTCGTTGTTCTGTGTTTGTGTATTCTGTTGAATGTCCATGAACGAGTACCCATATAGCTGTTTCGATTCTGTCTATTACCAACATTTAAGAGACACATAAATGATTGTCAATGAATCAGTGATGGAGCGATGTTTTGGCATTTGATAAAACTAGTTATCCTAGTTTTAGATGTGATTTAAATAATTTGAGAATGCTGTAACAGTGTCGCAATACAGGGTTGGTGCGTTGCGGCAACTTCAACGGCGTCTAACTAGTTAAAATATAGACAGTTGTGTCGACATATCAACACTAATCAATCGAAATTATAAGTTTGTGGTTAATTTTCAGACTAACGGTAGGTATCTAGTGAAAATTCAATAGAATCGTTCTTATGGTTAAGATGCTTTCTAATTGCTCGTCTCACGTTTTTATAGTGTTAAAAGACCGATGGTTTACTATATGTAGATGGCGATGTCATCAGCTTGCCAGAGTTCATGTTTCTGGAAAACGTGCTGAAATAGTTCAGTACTTATTATGTTATCTAACCATTTTTGTACCTTTGGATAGGGTGCATTGTCAAACCACTCCTTATTTACCAACGAAAATTGCCTGATAAAAGGAAATACACCTATGTCCGCCAATGACAGCTGACCTGCGAGCAGGAAATTGTTATCGATGAGCATTTCTTCAAGTTCTTCTATAAACGCTTCACAGGCTTTACGATAGTGTTCCTCACTATGATCGGGGAACCTGTCAGCGTATTTATAATGATCAAGGTCTTCCTTGAAGGAAAAATCATTGGTTTCTATTAACACCTCTGCATCAAGTGAGTGCTCATCGTTGTTACCTAACCACTTGTCAGCATCATTTTGTGCCAGTGACCATTTTACAATGTCCCAGCTTTCAGTAATAACAGTACCGTCAGGTAACGCCAATATCGGTACCGTTGCTTCGGGAGAGATCGATAAGGCCTCTTCTGGCATGTCACTAAGTTTTACTTCACGAAGCTCGATCTTAATTCCAGTTTGCTTTAATGCCATATGTGCACGCATGCAATATGGACAGCGTCGAAAGCTGTATAGAATAGGATGCGACATGATTATTTTGTATCAAACAGATATTTACAAATAATGAGAGTGATGCTCATCAGGCTGATCAGGCTAGCCCCTGCGATTAAGGGAATGTTTTGGGTTATCGATGCATGCGCCACCCAAAAACCATTACCTATAACAGATAAGACGAGCATGGACATAGATACGTCATCGGTATGACGAGTCTGTAGTGCTTTAATTATCTGAGGGACAAGGATTAAAGTGCAAAATAGTGAGGCCAGCCAGCCAAGTAATACTTCAGTAGGCATGTTTTACTCCGTTAGCGATGTCTTAAACTTGAAAGGCGATTATTTTCACGTTGTATATCTTTATCCTGTTTTCTCTTTACGCTGATGCTATTAACTTCTGAACCAAGATGTTCTTCACCTCTTGATTTAGCAAGTTGCATCTGTCTCTCGCGTTCGGCAAAACGTTGTCGTTGTTGATCAGACTTTTTGTCATAGCAGCTCGGGCAGCTAACACCTTGTATGTATCTCTCGTTGTTTTTATCATCCTCTGTAATAGGCAATCGGCAGGCGTGGCACTGGTCGTAAGAACCTTTTTCTAGCTGGTGATTTACACTGACTCGATTATCAAATACGAAACATTCGCCTTCCCACAGTGACTCGTCCTCAGGCACAGTTTCCAGGTATTTTAAAATACCGCCCTGTAAGTGATAGACCTCTTCGAAGCCCTGCTCTTTTAGGTACGCTGTCGATTTTTCGCAACGTATACCACCGGTACAGAACATTGCTACTTTTTTGTGTTTGTTCGGATTCATGTTGTTTTGAACATAATCAGGAAACTGTCTAAAGGTTTCCGTATCAGGGTTAACCGCTTCTTTGAATGTGCCGATAGCAACTTCATAGGCATTGCGAGTGTCGACCAGAGTAACATCTGGACCTGAAATAAGATCATTCCAATCCTCGGGTTTTACATAGGTGCCAACGATATGATTTGGATCAATGCCTCGAACGCCCATCGTTACTATCTCTTTCTTAAGTTTTACCCGTGTTCGATAAAAAGGCATGTTTTCATCGTATGATTCTTTTGTTCGTAGATCTGTCAGGCGGTTGTCTGAGCGCAACCAGTTATGTAGCGCGGTAATGGATGTTTGGGTACCGGCAACTGTACCATTGATACCTTCCTGAGCTAACAGTATGGTGCCTTTAATATCATGGTCTACCATGAAGTCATACAGTGGTTTGCGTAGCGAAGGATAGTCATCCAACGTGACAAAATGATATAGCGCAGACACAACGATCTGCTGTGATGTAGATTGTGACATATGTTTTCCTGTTGTTCAGCCGGCTGGAACGTAAATCCAGAGCCTGTAAAAATACATCTATTATTTATTATCTACTGCTAGATGCATGAGTCTGTCATTTTACAGGAATTTGGTCAGACAAAAAATACCTCCATAAAATCATTCTAACTGGTAGTATTTCGTCACATTTTCTATCTGATTCAAAGAGCTCTATGCAAGCACTCAATGACTTGATTTCCTCTCTCAATGGAATCGTATGGGGGCCGTTAATGCTGGTCCTTATACTGGGCACAGGTTTTTTCCTGATGGTTAGGCTGTCATTTATGCCGTTAAAGCATATCGTCAGCAGCTTCCGCTTGCTCTGGCAGAGTCGTAGTAAGAAAGGTGAAGGTGATATCTCACCGTTTAACGCTCTGATGACTTCCCTGTCAGCCACTATCGGTACCGGCAATATTGCGGGTGTGGCAACAGCTATCTTTTTAGGTGGGCCTGGTGCTCTATTCTGGATGTGGTGCACTGCACTTGTCGGCATGGCAACAAAATATGCAGAGGCCGTTCTGGCTGTTAAATATCGTGAAGTCGACAATAAAGGGAATCATATTGGCGGGCCAATGTTCTACATTAAAAATGGCTTGAAATCTCACTGGGCCTGGCTAGGGACTTGTTTTGCAGTATTTGGCGCTCTTGCAGGTTTTGGCATTGGCAATACTATTCAGGCAAATTCAGTCGCTGACGTGCTTAGTAATACCTTTGACGTACCGCATATGGTTACCGGTACGGTAATTGCTGTACTCGCAGCATTGGTATTGGTCGGTGGCATAAAACGAATCGGAAATGTCGCCGGAAAACTCGTTCCACTGATGGCAACCGCTTACGTCGTTTCGGGTCTGGTTATCTTGGTGCTTAACTATGAAACGATACCCTCAGCTTTAGCATTGATCTTTACTCATGCTTTTACACCAGTGGCTGCAACAGGTGGTTTTGCCGGTGCAGCAGTCTGGGCTGCAATCCGTTTTGGCGTGGCACGCGGTATTTTTTCCAATGAAGCGGGATTAGGCAGCGCACCTATCGCGCACGCTGCAGCGAGTACTAATAGCCCTGTGCAGCAAGGTCGTATTGCGATGTTAGGAACATTTATTGATACCATCATTGTCTGTTCGATCACAGGTCTGGTTATCATCTCTACCGGTGCGTGGAAAATGGGTGAAACGGGCGCTAGTTTGTCTTCTGCTGCATTTGAGTTGGCGCTTCCAGGTATCGGTGGTTATATCGTGGCAATCGGTTTAAGTGTTTTTGCCTTCACCACTATATTGGGTTGGAGTTTTTATAGTGAAAAATGTGTTGAGTTTCTGTTGGGTGAACGCGCTATCATTCCATTTAGAGTTTTGTGGATAGTTGCTGTTCCTATCGGAGCCACGGCTAATCTGGATTTTATCTGGCTGGTTGCAGATACCTTAAACGCTTTAATGGCAATTCCAAACTTGATCGCATTGATATTGTTAAGTCCTGTGGTATTTAAATTAACGAAAGAACATTTTAATAAACAATAGATGTTTCTTGATTTCTCAGTCTTAGAGATCGTATTAACTTGCGTCCTGTTTATGTGGGCTGGTTTTGTACGTACCGGCCTGGGATTCGGTGGCGCGGCACTGGGTCTCCCCTTCATGTTATTCATACATGATCAGCCAGTTTACTGGTTGCCTATTATCGGCACGCATCTATTGTTTTTCTCTGGTTTAACCCTACGTACTCGATTAAACCATGTTGATTGGGTGTATTTAAAATCGTCACTCATTTACATAATTCCGCCTGCTCTGATCGGTATCTTCGGATTATTGAATCTCCCCAATCTATGGATACTGACTTTTATATACAGCGTGACGATTTTTTATGCTCTCATGTGGTTGTTCAACAAAAGTATCCATAGTCAAAGTAAATGGCTAGATAAATCATTATTAATATTTGGCGGTTATATTGCGGGTACTTCATTAACGGGTGCGCCTTTGATGGTCGCAGTGTATGTGCATAATGTTATTAAATCTCAATTACGGAATACTCTTTTTGTACTTTGGTTTATTTTAGTCACTATAAAGATGACGACATTTGCTGCTTTGGGTGTAGAACTCAATGTACTCACTGCAATCGTATTACTACCGGTTGCTGCAGTAGGACATTTTATTGGTTTGAAAATGCATGAGGCGATTTTGCGAAATGATGTGGTGTTTAAGCGGTTTATTGGGGCGATGTTGGTTGGGGTTAGTGGGTTGGCACTTTGGGGTTTGTATTAGGGTTTCTTTTTTTAATATTTACTGATTACTTTTTATTTGGCATTGCGGTTATCGCACCGCAGGCGAGTTACTTTTCTTTCAATAGCAAAAGAAAAGTAACCAAAAGAATGCCATCCTGCTTTGCTTGCCCCGAGAACAGCACTCGGGGTGCCTGAATGCTACAGTGTTGCCGACGAGTCGCTCTGATGCGCCATCCGGGCGCACAGAGCTAAATTCGCCGTCCTTGGCGAATTTCCTCTACCAACACCGCAACATTCAGCAAACAAAAATGGACTTTAAAGCAATAAAGACAAACAAAAACAAGAGTCATCACGTAAATAACCTAGTCGTATTAATGCTGCTTATTCTTTTGATGTTAATCCACCTTAAGCAAAGCCATTGAGGCAGTGCGGTTGCCATGAGCTTTCTGTGAAAGCTGTCTGAGCGTCTTTTGCGAGTTCTTTCACAGCATGACAGCGGTGCTGACTTAATGGGAATCCCGTGTCTTTTACGGGGCGAAGCTGTAGTGGTGGCCTTTTCTGGTCACTCTTTTGGGCTGTAGCAAAAGAGTGACTCG
>WTCC01000095.1 GCA_013138755.1 Gammaproteobacteria bacterium | reverse complement strand
TATTTCACAGCAAACAAGGAACCGTTAACACTATTGAAATATACCTTACCTTGACTCACGACCGCTGCCGAATAAAGCTTACTATTCACCTTGTATTTCCACCGCAGAGTTCCTTCGCCAGCATCTAAAGCATACAAAACGCCATCAGAACTACTCGCATAGACAGTATGTGATGCTACAGATACTGGTGAAAATACACCTGCTTCTGTTCTGTACTCCCATTCACGGACGCCATCTTCAGCAGCGTAAGCATAGATGTAACCATCCTTACTACCGATATAGACTCTATTATTGTAGAGCGCAGGTGAAGATAATACCGGACCTGCAGTCTTTTTCATCCAGGTCTGTTGACCGGTATGAATATTGACAGCATAAACACGTTTGTCGTCACAGCCAAAATAGACATTGTTTGCATCGACTGCAGGTGAAGAATGGATTTTTCCTAACGTCTTAAAACGCCAGTGCTCTTGTCCAGTATCTCGGTTGACTGCAAACATATCACCATTCAACGTGCCGAAAAATACCGTGTTGTCGTAGACAGCGGGTGAACTATAAATAGATGCACCTGCATCAAAGCTCCACTTTCTAAACCCTGTTTCTGCGTCAGTTGCATACAGGTGCCCATCTTCGCTGGCAAAATAAAGGACACCGTCGACAATGATAGGGGAAGATGATATCACACCCTTGGTTTCCTGTTTCCACACAACCGCCTGAGTCTCAGCATCGATGGCGTACATATACTTATCCCAACTGCCAACATAGATTATTCCATTTTCTGTTGCTGGTGTTGACTCGACATTACCACCTGTTTTAAATTTCCATTTCAATTGACCTGTCGCCTGATCAATCGCGTACAAATTGTGATCATTGCTACCAAGATAAATCGTTCCATCAGCGATGGTAGGTGATGAATATGTTTTATCAGCAGCATTATACTTCCACTGTAGCGAATCCAGTGTAAGTGGACCCGACTCTGCATAAACAGCAGTGTGGCTTGAGTCACCTCGATACATGCTTGTTTTTCCGCCACACGCCGACAACACCACTGTTAACACAGTTAGGCATAGTAATAATTTTTTACGATGTGTATAAGGTTGATATGTAGATTTTATTTTTGGCATGTAGGCTCCAAGCGTGTATATGTAAACGATATTTTAAAGAGAATAGACTAATTCAGATGCAAAATCTGCTAAATAGCAGCGAGAGTTTTAACGGTTAGCTTTATATGCTGCGCCGGCATTACACAGCAACTCATAAGAGATACTGTCGCATGAACGTGCTACTTCATCGACACTCAACTCATCGCCCCACAGAACGACTCTGTCGCCCAGTTCAGCGCTCACTCCGGTAAGGTCGATACACAGACTGTCCATCGATACTCGTCCAATCAAATTGCAGCGTGTATTGTTTATCCAAACAGGCGTGCCATTTTTGGCATGACGCGAATAACCATCACCATAGCCAGCTGCTACCACACCGACCAAGGTATCTTTCTCACAAGTAAATGTACTGCCGTAACCGATGGATTCACCAGTCTTAACTTCTTTTTTATCGATCAGCATCGACTCAAACTGCATAACCGCTTGAAGACCAAGCTCTGTCGCCGTAGTTTCTTTAAATGGTGACGAGCCATACAGCATGATTCCAGGGCGCACGATGTCAAAATGACTTTTTGGCAAGCGCATAATAGCAGCAGAGTTAGCCATACTACAGACTGCACCATTTCTATTATTTACATTAATAAAACTTACTAACTGATTGTAATTATCAATGTTAACCGTATCATCAGATTGAGAGAAATGCGACATTAAGAAAACATCAGCAACATTAAAGCACATCTTTAATTTATCAAAATAAGCGTCAACATCATCTACATGAATGCCTAATCGGTGCATACCTGTATCAACTTTTAACCAGCAATCGATAGGAGACGATAGCTTTGCTGCTAACAAACATTCCATCTGATATTGCTGATGCACGACGGTGGATAGACCAAGTGCGGAAAACTCCTGTAACTCAGCCGTGTTAATAAAACCATGTAAAACAATAATCGGTTTATTACATCCATCCTTGCGCAGAGCATACGCCTCCCCTAGCGTAGCCACAGCGAACATATCGGCATCTGTTAATATTTTTGCAGCCGACAACATACCGTGCCCATATGCATCGGCCTTTATCACGGCCATCACCTTACTATCAGCAGCGAACTCTCGAACTCTGCTCAGGTTATTCGATAGCGCCTCTAAATTAATTTTGACCTTGGCTCGTCGCCATTGCTCAGATAACTGATCACTCATAAAACGTCACTGACACTAACCATCAACTAAAGCCATCCGAATCATACATCTCAGGGATGTAATTTTCGAACTTAGTATATTTACCAAGGAATGTCAGTAAAGATTTTCCGATCGGACCATTACGTTGTTTAGCAATGATGATTTCTGCAACACCCTTTTGCGGACTATCGTCATTGTAAACTTCGTCGCGATAGATAAAAACAATCAGATCTGCATCTTGCTCGATCGCACCAGATTCACGAAGATCTGACATGATAGGACGTTTATCGGGGCGCTGCTCTAAACTACGATTTAACTGCGACAAGGCAATAA
>WTCC01000243.1 GCA_013138755.1 Gammaproteobacteria bacterium | reverse complement strand
CTGGTCTGGCTAAACGCCTTGATGAGATATGTGACGAAGCCAGTAAAGCAATTAAAGATGGTTGTAGCCTGGTCGTACTGACAGATAGAAACATCTCTGCGCAACGTGTGCCGGTGAGTACATTGTTAGCAACCGGTGCGGTGCATCATCATCTGGTGAAAAATCAGCAGCGTACTCAGATTGGTATCGTGTTGGAAACCGGTGAGGCACGTGAAGTACATCAACATAGTCTGTTGATCGGTTACGGCGCAGATGCGATTAATCCATATCTTGCATTTGAAGCATTGTTTCAGTCGCAGCGTGAAGGATTGCTGGATGACGAAAAATACGATGATGATGCAATCGTAGCGGCGTATCGTAAAGGTGTTGCTAAAGGCATGATGAAGGTGATGGCGAAAATCGGCATCTCGACTTTACATTCATACAAAGGCGCGCAGATATTTGAAGCGATTGGCCTTGGTGAAGACGTTATCGCCCGCTGCTTCAAAGGTACGGCGAGTCGTATCAAAGGCGTTAGTCTCGAGGTATTGGCAGAAGAATCATTGCGTCGTCACGAAAAAGCTTACCCGTCACGTAGTCTAGTTAGTCTACCGGTATTGGACAATCCGGGTGATTTCCACTGGCGTAGTGGTGGTGAAGTACATATGTGGAATCCGCAGACACTGGCAAACATTCAGCTGGCTGCACGCACCAATAGTAAAGAAGCTTACAAGCAGTTTGCCAAAGTTTCAGATGATGATTCGACGCGTCGTGCAACTTTACGTGGTTTATTAAAATTTAAAGAAGGTGTAAATGGCGGTGCTATCCCATTGGATAAAGTCGAGTCGGCGAAAGAGATCGTAAAACGTTTCGTAACCGGTGCCATGAGTTTTGGTTCTATCTCTGCAGAGAGTCATGAAGCATTAGCGATCGCGATGAATCGTCTGGGCGGCAAATCCAATACCGGCGAAGGTGGCGAGGACGCATCACGTTTTACTGTAATGGAAAATGGTGACTCCAAACGTTCGGCAATCAAACAGGTTGCTTCAGGTCGCTTTGGTGTAACTAACTGGTATTTAACCAACGCTGATGAATTACAGATTAAAATTTCGCAGGGTGCGAAGCCTGGTGAAGGTGGCGAGTTACCTGGTGGAAAAGTTGATGCAACGATTGCACGTATCAGGCATTCAACCCCGGGTGTGGGATTAATCAGTCCACCGCCACATCATGATATCTACTCGATTGAAGATTTGGCGCAGCTGATTCACGATCTAAAAAATTCAAACCCGTCTGCACGTATCAGTGTGAAACTGGTTGCAGAGATCGGTGTCGGTACAGTCGCTGCTGGTGTGACAAAAGCATTCTCTGACCATATCGTTATCGCAGGTCATGATGGCGGTACCGGTGCTTCACCTTTAACATCAGTTAAGCATGCAGGTTTACCCTGGGAATTAGGTGTGGCTGAAACACATCAGACACTGGTGATGAATGACCTGCGTTCACGCGTGACAGTGCAGACTGATGGCCAGTTAAAAACAGGTCGTGATATCACCATCGCCGCTTTGCTCGGTGCAGAAGAATTTGGTTTCTCGACAGCACCATTGATCACGCTGGGTTGTATCATGATGCGAAAGTGTCACTTGAATACCTGTCCGGTTGGTATCGCCACACAAGATAAAGAACTGCGTAAAAAGTTCAAAGGTAAACCTGAACATGTGGTGAATTATCTGTTCATGGTGGCTGAGGATATGCGTGAACATATGGCGTCACTTGGTTTTAGAACGGTGAACGAGATGATCGGCAGAGTCGATGTGCTCAAGGCCGATAGCGCGATCGACCATTGGAAAGCCAGTGGCATCGATCTGACTGCATTATTAACAGAAGCAGTTAAACCGCATGAAGGTGTCGAAGTGTATCGCACGAAGACACAGGATCATGGGCTGGAAAAAGCGCTAGATAATGAAATCATAAAACTTGCGAAGGTGACCATAGAGAAAGGCGAAAAAGTTTCTATGGAGCTGCCAATAGTAAATACTAACCGTGTGGTTGGAACTATGCTGTCGCACGAACTGGCAAAGGCAAATCAGGGTAAGCCATTACCGGATGACACTGTACATATAAAACTTGCAGGCTCGGCTGGTCAAAGTCTGGGTGCATGGTTGTATCAGGGCGTTAACATCGAGCTTGAAGGCGATGCTAATGACTATGCAGGTAAAGGTTTATCTGGCGGTCGTTTGATCGTTTATCCACCGAAGAACTGTAGCTTTACTGCCGAAGAAAATATTATTGTCGGCAATACTGTTTTATATGGCGCGACTTCAGGTGAAGCTTATTTCCGAGGTATAGCAGCTGAACGTTTCTGTGTGCGTAACAGTGGTGCGAAGGCAGTCGTCGAAGGCGTTGGTGATCACGGTTGTGAATACATGACGGGTGGTCGAGTCGTCGTGCTTGGGGAGACTGGACGCAACTTCGCTGCAGGCATGAGTGGCGGTGTCGCATATGTTCTGGATAAAAATAAAACATTTGCTCCGCTTTGTAACATGGGCATGGTTGATCTTGATCCTCTGGAGGCTGAAGAGGATATCGATGAACTTAAAACCTTGATCGAAAATCATCTCAGATACACTGGATCAGATGTTGCGAAAGCAGCATTGGATAACTGGTCGGAAACAAT